>NZ_JBWJVM010000008.1:0-208492 GCF_056428985.1 Streptomyces sp. CA189
CCGCCCGGACCCGGTCCTCAAACGCCGGACGGGCTGAAATCAGCTCCGCCCGGACCCGGTCCTCAAACGCCGGACGGGCTGAAATCAGCTCCGCCCGGACCCGGTCCTCAAACGCCGGACGGGCTGAGTGCCTGATCCATATCCCCGCTTTTGAGGGGCTTGGGGTTCTAGGCTGGCGAGGTCCGAGGGATCCGGGTGGCCCGGGGAGCGGGTGTGCAGGGGTTGCGGTGACCGGCTGGGGCCGGCCTCGCGGTCGGACGCGGTGTTCTGCTCGACGACGTGCCGTGCCAGGTCATGGCGGCGGCGGATGCAGTCGGAGTTGAGCGGGTCGGGCAAGGTGGTGTGTCCGGTGTGCGGGACGGCCTGGGTGGCCGGGGTGGATCGGTGTTCGGACGCTGTGTTCTGCTCACGGCGGTGACCTGGGAGCCCGCCGACGGCCTGCGCAGTCCGGCCTCGTCCAGATCGGCCGCGACCGGCCCTGTCAACGGGCCCGTACTCGGGCGAGGTTCTCGTGAATGATCACCTTCTCGTCGTCGCTGAGCTGCCGGTCCCGCATCGACGGAACGACCCGCCCGAAGGCCGCGACGAACGCCGACACCGCCCGGAAGGCGACGTCCGGCCGCAGCGCCGGTCCACGTACCCGTGGGCCCCCGCTCACCGCCTGCACAGCGCCTCCGCCATTTCCCGCGCCCGTCGCGCCGGCTGGGGCCCGGGTGACAGGGCAGCCACCGCCGTCGCGCCCTCGAAGAGGATCAGCAGCTGGTCCGCCAGCTCCGCGGAGCGGCCGCCCGGCTCCACGACCTCCGCCAGTACGGAGCGCAGTTCGGCCCTGTGGCGGCGTACCGTCTCCAGCACGCCGGCCGGACCGGAACCGAGTTCGCCCCACGCGTTGAGGAGCCCGCAGCCCCGAAAGCCGGGTTCCGAGCACCACTTGGCCAGCCACTCGAAGACGGCCGGCAGCGGATCCGAGGGCCGGGCCGCCACCGCTTCCCGAAGGCTCGTGGTCCAGCGGGCGGCGCGCCGCTCCAAGTAGGCCGCGACCAGCACGTCCTTCGCCGGAAAGAGCCGGTAGAGCCGTTTGAGGGGGACCCCCGAGGCCGTGCGGATCCGGTCCATCCCCACGGCTCGGATGCCATGGGCGTAGAACAGTTCTTCCGCCGCGTCCAGCAGGCGGGTCCTGGCCTTGTCGTCGCCTTCAGGGTCGTCCATGGGGCGTAACCGTAATGCGAGTCCCCGCCGAGAAGAACAGCATTCCGCCGTGTGACGGACAAGCGGAACGACCCATTGGGGCAGGCGCAGGGCCCCGCGGAAAAATCTCTGGCCGAAATAATCTATGCCCCCCATCAGGCTCCCTATTTGCCCGCCCCCAGCTTTTCGATCTAGCTTCGTGGAGCGGAACAGCCGAGGTCGACGGGACATTGCGGTCCGGTCGCCGAATCACACGCCGAGGCTGCCGGGTCGGTCCGTTCAGCCACCCGAATCCGGTATTCCGCATGCCATTTCTGGCTCGAAACGGGAGAGGTGTCATCAGCGTGCCCAGTACCCAGACCGCGACAGCGGCGGACCGGACGGCTCTGTCCAGCAAGGCTCCGCCCCGGCCGCCGTGGGCCGCGGTGGCAGTCGCCACCGCCGCGGCGGTGGCGGGGCTGGTCGCCCTGGTCGGCCTCGGATTCGCCATGGGACAGGCCCTGCTCATACCGCCCCTCGCGGCGAGCGCGGCCCTCGTCTACGGCGCACCCGCCCTGCCGCTGGCACAGCCGCGCAGTGTGATCGGCGGTCAGCTGGTGTCCGCTTGCGTGGGGTTCGCCGTGCACGCGGTCGCCGGCAGCTCGCTCTGGGCGGCGGCCGTCGCCGGCGGCCTCGCCCTCGGGGCCATGATGGCCGCCCGAACCCCGCACTCGCCGGCGGCGGCGACCGCCGTGATCGTCGTACTCACGGGGCCGGACGCCTTCCGCTACCTGCCGCTGCTCGCCCTCGCGACGGCCCTGCTGGTCCTCGTGGGCGTCCTCGCCGCACGGCTTCGCCCGGGGCCCGCGTACCCCACGTACTGGTGGTAGCAGCACGTACCTCCCGGGCCCATCCCACCCCGTCCCACCCCTTCCCTTCCGCTTACAACCAGTCAAGAGGTAGTCGACGATGGCCCTTCGTATCGCAGACGTCGAAATTCCGGACAGCCGGCTCGCCAAGGAGGCCACCGAGCTGATCCGTGAGGCGACGGACGACCTGATCTACCACCACTCGCGCCGCGTCTTCCTCTGGGGCTCCCTCCAGGGACGCAACCGCAACCTCGCCTTCGACGCCGAGCTGCTCTACGTCGGCGCCATGTTCCACGACCTCGGCCTGACCGAGCCCTACCGCGACAACGACCAGCGCTTCGAGATCGACGGAGCCGACGAGGCGCGCAAGTTCCTCCTGGCCAACGGCATCGAGGAGGACCGGGCCCGGGTGGTGTGGGAGGCGATCGCCCTGCACACCACCCCCGAGATCCCCACCCGGATGGCCCCCGAGATCGCCCTGGTCACCGCCGGAGTCGAACTCGACGTACTGGGCATCGGCTATCACGACGTGTCCGACGAGGTCCGTGCCGCGGTCGTGGCGGAGCACCCCCGCCCCGACTTCAAGCGGAACATCGTCCAGGCGTTCAACGACGGCATCACCCGCCGCCCGGCCACCACCTTCGGCAACATCAAGGCCGATGTGCTGGAGCGCCTCACCGAGGGCTACGTCCGCCCCAACTTCGTGGAAATCATCGAGAAGTCTCCCTGGGCGAACTGAAGCCCGAAGCCCTAGCGACCAGAGCCACCGAAAGGCCTGTAGGCCCCGTAGCCCCGATATGAATTCCGCATGAATTCCTCCCCTACTCTCCCCAAGGGATTTACGAGAACCATGGCAACTCGCCACGCCACCCTTTCCCGCAGAACGGGCTGGGGCGTCTCCTCGGCCATCGCGGCCGCCCTGCTCGCCACCACCCTCACCTCACCGTCCTACGCGGGCACCCCGGACGCCTCCTTCGACGCCCGCGGCGGCGACAACGCGGCCCTGATCTGGAACCGGCAGATCGCCACCGCCCTGAACGTGAACAACCAGGGCTCGCCGCACCCCACCCCGCCCCCCGTCGGCGCCCGCACCTTCGCCGTCGTCCACACCGCGATCTTCGACACGTGGGCCGCCTACGACCACCGGGCCGTGGGCACCCAGCGCGGCGGGGAACTGCGCCGCCCCTGGGCGGAGCGCACCGAGGCCAACAAGCGCAAGGCGGTCAGCTTCGCCGCCCACCGCGCGCTGAGCGACCTCTTCCCCCTCCAGCAGGCCTCCTTCGACGAGCAGCTGCGCGCCCAGGGCTACGACCCGGCGGAGGCCAAGTCCCAGGCCCCGAAGCCGGGGTCGCCCGCCTCCGTGGCGGCCGCGGCGACCGACGCGCTCCTCGCGGTGCGCCACGAGGACGGATCCCAGCAGAAGGCGGAACCGGCGTACGCCACCCCCGATGGCTACTACCAGCCGGTCAACCCGCCCCAGGACGTCAACGTCTTCGACAAGGCGGCCCTGGTCGCTCCGGACCGCTGGGCCCCCCTGACGGTCGGCGGCTCGACCCACAAATTCATCACCCCGCAGTTCGCGACGGTCAAGCCGTTCGCGATCGAGGACCCGGCCGCGTACATCCCGCCCGCGCCTCCGAAGTACGGCACCCCCGAGGCGAACGCGGCCATCGACGCGCAGATCCAGCGCAACGCGAACCTGACCGAACGCCAGAAGGCCATCGCCGAGCACTGGCAGTACCGGGGCAGCGGCTCCTCCTCAATACCGCAGGAGTGGGCGGCCTTCGTCTCCAAGCGCGACCGCCACTCCCTCGACGAGGACGTGAAGATGTACTTCGCGTTGAACCTCGCGCAGGGCGACGAGGGGGTCGTCGACTGGAAGACCAAGGTCGACTACGACTACGCCCGCCCGATCACGATGATCCGCTACGCCAAGTCCGGCGAGCAGATCCAGGGCTACGCCGGCCCCGGCAAGGGAACCCAGACCATCGACGGCTCCCAGTGGCGGCCCTACCTCAACACGCCCGCCTTCGCCGCGTACGGATCGGGCCACAGCGGTTTCACCGCCGCCGGAGCCGAGACCCTGAAGCAGTTCACCGGCTCCGACCGCTACGGCGCCACCGGGACGGTCAAGGCCGGCAGCTCCAAGATCGAGACGGCGGCCCCCGCCCAGGACATCGGCCTGAAGTGGAACACCTTCAGCGCGGCCGCGCAGGAGGTCGGCGAGTCCCGCCTGTGGGGCGGCGTGCACTGGGAGTTCGACCACACCGTGGCCGACGAACAGGGCCGCAAGCTGGCTCGCGACGTCTGGGCCAAGACCCAGGACTACATCAACGGAACGCACAAGGAGACAGTCGGTGGCTGAGATCGAGTACATCAAGAACGTGTTCCGCAGCGGGTTCGAGCTGAAGGACATCGAATGGTCCACCTGGGCCGAGCCCGGCCGGGTCGGAGTCGAGCACCATGTCCTGTGGGCCCCCGACGCGGAAACCGGTGAGGACTCCGTGGGCCTGATCCTGCGCTTCCCGCCGACCGCCCACGGCGACTTCCACGAGCACACCGGCTACGAGCTGATGCTCGTCCTGGACGGTCGGCTCGACCACAGCGACGGCACGTCCTACGTCAAGGGCGACCTCGTCGTGGAAGGCCCCGGCACCGAGCACCAGATGTCGAGCGCTTCGGGCTGCACGGTCCTGGCGATCCGCACCCGCCCGGCCGAGGCCCGCGAGCCGAAGAAGCCCATCCGCGAGGTCGTCTCCGCCGCGTCCTGACCTCGTACGCAACCTCGTACGCAGCTTCGTACGCAACCTCGTACGCAGCCTCGTACGCACCACCTGAGGAACGGCGTGCTCCGGGCGTCCTACCGCCCGGGGCACGCCCCATCTACCGGACACAGCATCACGGCATCCCTGGGAAGTGACACACATGACTCTGGACAGGCCCGCACAGGATATCCCCACCACCGCGGGGCGGAAGAGACGAGTTCTGGTCTCCAGCACCTCATCGGACTCGCACACGTGGAACCTCGTCTTCCTGCAGATCCTGCTGGAGGAGATGGGCCACGACGTGGTCAACGTCGGCGCCTGCGTGCCCGACGAGCTGCTCATCGCGGAATGCGAACGCGTCCAGCCGGACATGGTCGTCATCAGCAGCGTCAACGGCCACGGATTCCTCGACGGCAGGCGCCTGATCTCCCGCCTGCGCGGCACCGATTCGGTGTCCCGGCTGCCCGTCGTGATCGGCGGCAAACTCGGTACGCGCGGAAGCGAGGGGGGCGAAGGCTTCGGCGCCGCGCTGATGGACGCCGGATTCGACGCGGTCTTCGAGGACGGCGAGGGCATCGGCGGCTTCCGCGACTACCTCGCCATGACCGGGGCGCCCGCGGTCCTGGAGCCCGTGGCGTGAGCACCGTCCTTCCCACGGACCCGCCCGCCTTCCCGCGGGTACGGTTCGGCTCCGCGATCCGGACCGCCGCGCGGCAGGGCCGCCTCGTCGTCCAGCCCCGCATGGGCATGCCGGCCGTGGCCGAGATGCGCCGGGGCCTCACCGCCGTCCAGGCGGCCCGCGCCACCACCGTCGGCACCATCACCCTCGACAGCTACACCCGGGTGGGCGACCACGACTCGGCACGCCAGGCCCTGGCGGCCGGCAGCGACCTCAACGGCTTCCCGATCGTGGCCCACGGAGCCACCACCACCCGGAACATGATCGACAGCCTCGGCGACCCCGGGTTCGCCATCCAGGTGCGCCACGGCTCCCCGCTCCCGCTCGGCATCGTCCGCGCCCTGCTCGACGCGGGGCTCGACGCCACCGAGGGCGGCCCGGTCTCGTACTGCCTGCCCTACAGCCGGACCCCGCTCCAGGAGTCCGTCGACGCCTGGTCCCGCAGCTGCGAGCTCCTCGCGGAACGCGTGGAAGGGGCCCACCTGGAGAGCTTCGGCGGCTGCATGCTCGGCCAGCTGTGCCCGCCCTCCCTCCTGGTCGCCCTGTCCGTGCTGGAAGGCATCTTCTTCCGGCACCACGGGCTGACCAGCATTTCCCTGAGCTACGCGCAGCAGACCAGCTTCGGCCAGGACGTGGAGGCCCTCGCCGCCCTGCGTCGGCTGGCCGGGGAGTTCCTCACCGGCACCGAGTGGCACGTCGTGCTCTACACCTACATGGGCGTCTTCCCGCAGACCCCCGAGGGCGCCCTGGACCTGCTGCGCAGCAGCGCCGTCCTGGCCCGCGTCACGGGGACCGAGCGGCTCATCGTGAAGACCCCGGCGGAGGCCCACCGGATCCCCACCATCGCCGACAACGTACAGGCGCTGGAGGAAGCCGCCCGGGCCGCCGGGACGGTCCTCGACGGCGCCGCCCCGATCCCGGACCCCGGCGGAGCCGAAGCGATGTACGCGGAGGCGCGCGCCCTGGTCGACGCCGTCCTCGAACTCGACCCGGACCCCGGCCCCGCCCTGCTCGAGGCCTTCCGCCGCGGCTACCTCGACGTCCCCTACTGCCTGCACGCCGACAACGCGCAGCGCTCCCGCGCCTACATCGACGGCGACGGCCGGCTCCAGTGGCTCTCCGCCGGCGCCATGCCCGTCCGCGCAGTGCCCCCGACCCGCGCCTCCCGGCTCACCGCCGACGGGTTCCTGCGGATGCTCGGCCACGTGCAGCGCAGCTTCGACGGGCCCGCCCTCGACCGCGCGGACGCCGGCCGGTACGCGCTGGGCCCGTCCCATTCCCAGAAGGGCTGACCCCGATGACCACCCACACGACCGCCCCCCTGACACTCGCGGTGATCGGCACCGGACCGCGCGGGATCTCGGTCCTGGAGAGCCTCGCCGTCCAGCTGGCCGCGTCCGATCCGGCGCGCCGGGTACGGATCCACGCCATCGACGGAGTCGAGGTGGGCGCCGGCCGCGTCTGGCGCACCGACCAGGACGACTGGTACACGATGAACACCGTGGCCGGCCAGATCACCATGTACTCCGGCACCCCGGACGGCGGCCCGTGGCGGCCCGGAGCCGGCCCCTCCCTGGAGGAGTGGTCGCGCGCCGAGCCCGGCGAGGTGCCGCTCCACACGGACGGCTACGCCACCCGCCGCACCTACGGGCGCTACCTGCGTTCGGTCTACCGGACCATCGAGGAGCACCTGCCCGCGCACGTCGAGCTCATCGGCACGAAGGCCCGTATCACCTCGCTCACCGCCCGCCCGGTGGGCGGCTGGTTCCTCGAAGTCGACGCCCCGCCCCACCTGATCGCCGCCGACCAGGTACTGCTGGCCACCGGCCACCCGAGGAACACCCCCGACGCCTTCGAGCAGCGGATGCTCGACTTCGCCGCCGGCCTCGGCGGCCGGGTCCGGTACCTGTGCGCGGACTCGGCCGCCGACATGGACCTGGACGAGAGCACCGTCGCACCGGGCAGCACGGTGGCGGTACGGGGCCTCGGCCTCTCCTTCTACGACGTGATGCTCGCGCTCACGGTCGGCCGCGGCGGGGAGTTCAAGAGGACCGCCCAGGGAGACCTCGCCTACCTCGCGAGCGGCCGCGAGCCGCACATCGTGGCCGGCTCCCGCAGCGGACTGCCGATCCCGGCGCGCGGTGTGAACCAGAAGGCGCCCGACCACACGCACCGCCCCCGGTTCCTGACGAAGGAGGCCGTCGCCCGGGCGCGCACCCGCCGCGGCGACCGCACGGGCAGTGACCAGCTGTCCTTCGCAGAGGACGTTCTCCCCCTGCTCGTCCTGGAGTTGGAGGCGGTCCACCGCGAGGTGTGGCGGCTCAGCGGCGCCGACGGCCCGCCCCCCGAGCTGGACCTGCGCAAGCTCGCCCGCCCCTTCGAGGGAGAGACCTTCGCCGGCACCGGAGAGTTCACCGACCGGCTCCTCGAGCTGATGCGCGCCGACCTGGCGGAAGCCGCTCTGGGCAACAGCCGCGGACCGCTGAAGGCGGCTCTGGACGTCCTGCGCGACATCCGCAACGTGGTCCGCGAGGCGGTGGACTTCGGCGGGCTGCTCCCGCTGTCCCACGAAGAGGAGTTCGTACGGGACTTCCTGCCCGTCAACGCGCTGCTGTCCGCCGGCCCGCCCGCCGAACGGGTCGAGCAGCTGGTGGCGCTGATCGAGGCCGGAGCGGTGGAGGTGGCCGGTCCCGGGACACGGTTCACCGCCGACGAGGAGAGCGGCCGGTTCCGGGTGGACTCCGCGCAGGTCGAGGGCTCGGTCCGGTTCGCGACCACCCTGATCGACGCCCGCATACCGACCCCGGACCTGCACCTGGACGGTTCCCCGCTGATGACGTCCCTGGTGCGCCGCGGCATCGTCTCGGAGTACTTCCGTACCGGCCCCGACACGGGTCCCGACACCGGGCCGCCCGTCCCGACCGGCGGCCTGAACGTGACCACGGCGCCCTTCCGGGCCGTCGCGGCGGACGGCGGGGTCCACGACGGGCTCTACGCGCTCGGGATACCCACCGAACACACCCGCTGGTTCACCCAGGTCGGCAGCGGCAAGCCCGGCCTGAACACGCTGTTCCGCCAGGACGCGGAGGCCGTCGCCGAGGCGATGCTGCACCCCCTCACCCGAGCGGCCGAACTGCCGGCCCCCGCCGGCCGCGCCGCCGAAGACCACCGCGTCCTGCTGGGAAAGGGGCAGACCTCATGACCACCTCGACGGCGACCGAGCGCTTCCGCGCCGCGCGCGACACCCTGCTGACGCACCGCACCGACCTGCGGGCCGCCCGAGCCGCCTTCGCCTGGCCCGAGCTGGTGCGGTTCAACTGGGCCCTGGACTGGTTCGACGTCATCGCCCGTGACAACCACCGCACGGCACTGCACCTCATCGGTGAAGACGGCGACACCCTGGTCTCGTACGCCGGGCTGTCCCGGCGCTCCGACCAGGTCGCCCTGTGGCTCCGGGAGATCGGAGTCAGGCGCGGGGACCGGATGCTGCTCGCCCTCCCCAACGTCCTGCCCCTGTGGGAGACGATCCTCGCGGCGATCAAACTCGGCGCCATCATCGTCCCCACCTACCCGAACGCCCCGCCGGCCGACCTGGCCGACCGGATCCACCGCGCGGGCATCAGCCACGTCCTCACCGAGAGCGCGCTGACGGGGAACTTCGCCCAGGTACCCGGAGGATGGACCCGCATCTGTACGGGGCCGCCGGTCGCGGACTGGGCCTCGTACGAGGACTCCTACGGCGCCCCGGAGGGGCCCTTCGTGCCGGGGGCGCCGACCGGGGCCGACGACCCGCTCTTCTGCTACTTCACCTCGGGCACCACGTCCAAGCCCAAGATGGTCGTCCACACCCATACGAGCTACCCGGTCGGCCACCTCTCCAGCATGTACTGGAACGGGGTCCAGCCCGGAGACGTCCACCTG
Organism: Streptomyces sp. CA189; assembly: GCF_056428985.1. NCBI lineage: Bacteria > Bacillati > Actinomycetota > Actinomycetes > Kitasatosporales > Streptomycetaceae > Streptomyces > Streptomyces sp. CA189. The sequence continues at coordinate 9,402 of NZ_JBWJVM010000008.1, forward strand.
AACATCTCCGCACCCGGCTGGGCCAAGCACTCGTGGGGCTCCCTCTTCGTGCCCTGGAACGCCGAGGCCACCCTGCTCGTCCTCTCCTCGCCGCAGGCCGGCCCGTCCGACATCCTCGACGCCCTGCGCACCCGCGGCGTCACCACCTTCTGCGCACCGCCCACCGCCTGGCGCGGGATGGTGGCCGCGGGCCTGGGGCAGCGGCCGCAGGCCCTGCGCGAGGCCACCTCGGCGGGGGAACCGCTGGAGGCCGCGCTGATGGACCAGGTCGAGTCCTCCTGGGACGTCGTGCTGCGCGACGGCTACGGGCAGACGGAGACGACCTGCCAGATCGGCAATCCCCCCGGGCGCAGGCCCCGCCCGGGAAGCATGGGGCGGCCGATGCCCGGCTACGAGGTCATCGTCGCCCAGTCGGGCAGCGGGACCCCGGCCCCGCCCGGCGTAACGGGCGAACTCTGCCTGGACCTCGCCAACCGGCCGGCCGGCATGCTCAGCGGCTACCTCGGCGACGGGGCCAAGACCGCGGCGGTCTTCGCCGGAGGCCGCTACCACACGGGCGACCTGGTGACCCAGGACGAGACCGGCGCCCTGCGCTACGCGGGCCGCAGCGACGACATGTTCAAGTCCTTCGACCACCGCATCGCCCCGCTGGAGCTGGAGGCGGTCCTGTTGCGCCATCCGGCGGTCAGGCAGGCCGCCGTCGTGCCGGTCCCCGACCCCATCGGCATGTGGATCCCCAAGGCCTTCGTCACCACGGCCCCCGGCCGGGAAGCGACGCGGGCGACCGCCCTGGAACTGCTGAGCCACGCCGAGGGCGACCTCCCCGAGGAGAAGGCGGTCCGCGTCATCGAATTCGCCGAGGAACTGCCCATGACCGCCTCCGGGAAGATCCAGCGCAGCGCGCTGCGCGCGGCGCGGACCCTGGGAGGTGAGGAATTCCGTCGCGCGTGACGGAACAACCGCCGGTTACCGGCGGTTCTATGCAGAGAGCATGGAACACGCCGCAGGGCGCGCCATGCGAAAGGGCCGACCGGGGGGTGGCCTTCTATGCAACTGCTGTGGCTTCAGACCTTCATGGCCGTCTACCACACGGGTTCGTTCACCAAGGCGGCCCGCCAGCTGGGGATCACCCAGCCCACCGTGACCCAGCAGGTCCGCGGACTCGAATTGGAATTCGGCCTTCCGCTCTTCGAGCGCACCCCGCGAGGGGTCGTGCCCACACCCAGCGCCACCGTCCTCGCCAAGGACGTACAGGACTCACTGAAGAATCTGAGCATCGCCATCGGCCGCCACTTCGGCGACGGGGAGGAGAACCGCCCGCTACGGATCGGAGCGACACCGGAACTGGCCGCCGCCCGGCTCATGCCGGCGTTATCCCGGCTGGCCGCGGGCGGAATGGACATCAAGACGTCGGTCGGAGTCAGCTACGAACTCCTCGACCGCCTCTCCGAGGGCTTCCTCGACCTGGTCGTCTCCACGATCCGGCCGCGCAGACGCGGTCTGGAGGCGACCCCCCTGGCCGACGAGGAACTCATCCTCGCCGCCTCGCCCTCGATGGCACAGGAGATGTTCCCGCACGGGGTGACCGAGGAGGACGCGGACCTCGTCGCCAAGGCCCCGCTCATCGCGTACGCCGAAACGCTTCCGCTGATCCGGCAGTACTGGAAGGACGTCTTCGACGCCACGCCGACGACCGCTCCCAGCGTCGTCGTACCGGACCTGCGCGCCGTCATGTCCGCGGTCATCTCCTCGGCGGGCATCTCGGTCCTGCCCCGCTGCCTGTGCTCCGCCGCCCTCTCCTCGGGAGCCCTGGTCACCCTCCTGGAACCGGAACTCCCACCCATCAACACCCTCTACCTGGTGGTCCAGTCCGGAACCCTGGCCGACTACCGCCTCTCCCAGGTCCACAGCCAGCTCCTCCGCAGCGCCCAGCTGTGGGCCTGACCGACCGCACCCCCCGCCCGTCCCGCTGGGTGCGGCCGGGGGGACTGCAGGCGTCGATCGTCTCGCTGATCCGTCACGGAGACGGGGCCGCTGCTGTCAGGGTGTGCGGATCAGGCGGCGTGTCGCGGCCGTGGCCACGGCCGACGTGCGGGAATCGACGCCCAGTTTCGCGTAGATGTGGACCAGGTGGGATTTGACCGTGGCCTGGCTCAGGAAGAGCTGTTTGGAGATCTGCTGGTTCGACAGGCCGTCCGCGACGAGCTGGAGGACCTCCAGTTCGCGCTTGGTCAGGGCCTCCGCCGGTGTCCGCATGCGGTCCATCAGGCGCAGCGCCACCGCCGGGGCCAGCGCCGACTGGCCGGCCGCCGCGGTGCGGACCGCCGCCGCCAGTTCCTCCGGCGGGGCGTCCTTGAGGAGGTAGCCCGAGGCGCCCGCCTCCACCGCCGCCAGGATGTCCGCGTCCGTGTCGTACGTGGTCAGGACCAGCACCCGCGGGGACGGGGACCCGGCCGTGATCAGGGCCGTGGCCGCCGAGCCGTGCATGCCGCCGCCGGGGCCGAACTGGAGGTCCATCAGGACCACGTCGACCCCGGCGGAGCCGGCCAGTTCCACCGCGCGTTCCGCCGTCGCCGCCTCCGCCACCACCTCGAAGTCCGGCTCGGTGTCCAGGACCGCGCGCAGCCCGGCCCGGACCACCGGGTGGTCGTCGGCGAGGAGCAGCCGGATCGTCATGACAGGGCCTCCGCGGGCAGGGGAAGGGTGACGGCCACGGCGGTGCCCTGGCCCGGGGCGGATTCGACCGTGAACAGGCCGCTGAGGGTTTCGGCCCGCGAGCGCATCGCCGGCAGGCCGAAGCCGCCGCCGTCGCCGGAGGGCGCGGACGTGGGGTCGAAGCCCTTGCCGTCGTCGACGATGTCCAGGGTCACGGAGGAGTCCATGAAGGTCAGGGTGATCTCGGCGCGCCCGGCCCCCGCGTGCCGCACCACGTTGGCCAGCGCCGACTGCGCGATCCGCAGCAGCGCCACCTCGTAGGGGGTCGGGAGGGGGCGCGCGGTGCCGCTCAGGGAGAACCGGACCCGGGGGCCCGGCGCTCCCGAGCACAGCCGCTCCAGCGCGGCCGGCAGCGACCCGTGCTCCAGGTCCGGAGGCGTGAGGGCCCGTACGAAGCGACGTGCCTCGGCGAGGTTGTCCTGGGCGGCCTCCCGGGCCCGGCCGATGTGCGGAAGGGCCGCGGAACCCTCGGGCAGGCTGCGCTCCGCGGCCCGCAGGAGGAGCTGGATGGAGGACAGGCCCTGCGCCAGGGTGTCGTGGATCTCCCGGGCCAGCCGCTCCCGCTCCGCCAGGATCCCGGCGCTCCGCTCGGCCGCGGCCAGCTCCGCCCGGGTGGTGATGAGTTCCTCGATCAGCTCGCGGCGCCGCTCGCTCTCCCGGTACAGCGCCTGGTAGCCCAGTACCGTCGCCACCGCCACGGCCCCGCCGAGCAGCGGCCCGAGGAAGGCCCCCGGGGTCACCGCGCCGCTGTGCGCGAGGCTGTGCTGCCCCAAGAACCCGGCGATCGCCGCGCAGGCGGTCACCGCGACGGCCGTCACGCCCCAGCGCAGCCGCAGCAGGTGCAGCTCCAGGAAGTACAGCGGGAAGGCGATCCACAGTCCGTCGGGGGAGACCACGAGCAGCGCCGCCCAGGCCGCGCCCAGGGCGGCCAGCCACACCGCCCCGGCGCGCGCCGAGCTGTGCACCGCGGGGGTCCGTACGCCCGCGAGGTACACGGCGGCCAGCACCGCGCAGGCCGCGACCACCCAGCCCGCACGCGGCGCGGAGCCGGCGACGGCCCGCCCGGCGGCGAGGGCGAGCAGGCCGAAGAGCAGCGCGTGCAGGCACAGCCGCAGGACGCGGGAGACGGGCGTGAGGGCGCGGGCGCCGGGGGCGCCGGGCGTGGGGGGCGGGGGGAGAGCGGCCGCGGGGGGCGGGAGGGGAGCAGTCATGGCCTGACCAGCGTAAGTCCGGGTCCGGGAGCCCCGGTCAACCAAAGGATTGATGTCTTGGTGCGCCCTTCGATACGAGGATCACTACTGTGGCGCGATGCCTTGTGTCCACGCGGAAGACCAAGGTGGGGAACATGTTCGTCGCATGGAGAGATCTACGGTTCGCGAAGGGCCGCTTCGCCCTGATGGGGTCGGTCGTACTGCTGATCACGCTGCTGGTCGGCCTGTTGTCCGGGCTCACCGCGGGCCTGGCCCGGGAGAACATCTCGGCCATCACCGGCCTGTCCGCCACCACCCGCCTCGCGTTCGCCGCGCCCGCCGGGGACCAGAAGGTCTCCTTCACCAACTCCCAGGTGCCCGAGAAGGCCTGGCTGGCCTGGCGGGAGCAGCCGGGGGTGACCTCGGCGCAGCCGCTGGGCATCCGCACCACCAACGTCGTCTCGGGTGAGCGCACGGCGGGCGTGTCCGTCTTCGGCGTGGATCCGACCGGGTCCCTCGCGCCCCGGGGGAGCGGCCTCACCCAGGGACAGGTGGTCCTCACGGAGAAGGCCGCCAAGGAGCTCGGCGGGCTGACCGCCGGAGGCGAGCTCAGGGTCGGCCAGGTCGAGCTGACCGTGGCCGCGGTCTCCGGCACCGCCGCCTACAGCCACACCCCGGTCGTCTGGATGGACCTCAACGACTGGCAGCGCGTCGGGAACCCCGGCACCTCCATCGACACCCTCGCCACCGTCGTCGCCCTGGACGGCTCCGGCGTCGACTGGGCGGCCGGGGACGAGGCCACCGGCACCGAGGCGCAGACCATCGACGCGGCGCTGAGCGCGATCGGCTCCTACACCTCCGAGAACGGCTCGCTCCAGCTGATGCGCGGGTTCCTCTTCGCCATCTCGGCCCTGGTCATAGGAGCCTTCTTCACGGTGTGGACCATCCAGCGCAGCGGGGACATCGCCGTGCTGAAGGCACTGGGTGCCTCCACCCCGTACCTCCTCAAGGACGCCCTCGGGCAGGCCGTGGTGATGCTGGCGCTCGGCACCGGTGCGGGCACCGCGCTCGCGGCCGGCTTCGGCGCGCTGATCAGTGGCGGCGACGTGCCCTTCGTGCTCGACGCCGCCACCGTGCTGGTGCCGGCCGCCGTCATGATCGCGCTCGGCGCGCTGGGCGCCGCCCTGTCCATCCGGCGGATCACCGCCGTAGACCCCCTGACCGCTCTCGGGAGCGCCCGATGACCCTGCTCGTGCACGACGTCACGCTCACCTACCCGGACGGCGACGGCCGCCTCACCGCGCTGGACGCGGTCGGCCTGGAGGTGCCCGCGGGCACCCTGACGGCGGTGGTCGGCCCCTCCGGTTCCGGGAAGTCCAGCCTGCTGGCGGTCGCCGCCACCCTCGTCACGCCCGACGCGGGACGGGTGGTCGTGGCCGGGCAGGACACCTCGAAGCTCGGCGCGGGCGAGAAGTCGGCGCTGCGCCGGGAGAAGATCGGCATCGTCTTCCAGCAGCCGAACCTGCTGGCCTCGCTCACCGCCGCCGAACAGCTCCAGGTCATGGCCCATCTCTCCGGCCGGCCCGCGCGCGCCCTGCGCCGGCGGGCCCTGGAGCTGCTCGACGCGGTGGGACTGGCCGACAAGGCCGACAAGCGGCCGCACCAGCTCTCCGGGGGGCAGCGCCAGCGGATCAACATCGCCCGCGCCCTGATGAACGAGCCCGCCGTGCTGCTGGTCGACGAGCCCACCAGCGCCCTCGACCACGAGCGCGGGGCCGCGGTCCTGGACCTGCTGGTCACCCTCACCCGGGAGCGCTCCACGGCCACCGTGCTGGTCACCCACGACCACGCCCACCTGGGGCGGATGGACAGCACCGCGACGATGGCGGACGGCCGCCTCACCGCCTCGGTTCCCACCTGACCACCGCCCGCCGAGCCGGATCGGGCCGTGCCGAAGGGGCCAGGTAGGCAACGTGGCCGCGCAGGCCAGGGAGATCCGGCAGCGGGAGCGGCCGCCAGCCCCGCGCCCACGGCGGCGGCTTCGACCCGCCCGCCACCAGCACCGCCGTGGGCCGGGTGACGGCAAGGGCGGCGAGCCCGTCGGGGGTGATGCTGCCGTCGTGGCCGCCGTAGACCTGGCGCGAGGCGCACCCGGCGCGGAACGCCACCCGGACGGCCTCCTCGCCGCTGACCACACAGGGCGGCCGTACCCCCTGGCGGTGGAGTTCGGCGGCCACCGCGGCGAACGCCGTCCGGTTGGCCCTGCTGCGCGCTGCCAGAGTGGCGGTGACCGCGAGCTGGAGCGCGAGGTGCGCGGCGAGGGCCAGGCAGAGCGCCCCGAGGGCGATCGGGCGGGTACGGGCCCAGGCGAACAGCCGGGCCAGGCAGAGGGCGACGGGGAGGGCCAGCAGGGCGTACGCGGGGAGCAGGAAGCGCGGCGCCGCGTACCCGACGAACAGCAGGTACGGCGCCGCCAGGCAGACCGCGGCGGCCGTGGGTACGAGGAGCAGGCGCAGCCGCCCCGTCCGGTACGCGGTGACGAGCCCGCCCGCGGTGAGCAGTGGCAGCGCGCACCACCACAGCGCGGTGACGGGCCGGGACCAGGGCACGTCGCACGGGCGGCAGAGCGTACGGCCGCCCAAGGCGCGCAGGTGGTCGCCGAAGGCCGGGTGCCAGCCGAGTCCGCCCTGGATCTCGCCGGCGCGGTGCAGCCGGGTGAGGAGGCCCCCGTAGCGGAGCTCGGCCTCGACGACCCACTCGGCGCCGCCGAGCAGCGCCCCCACCGCCAGCGCCGCGAGCAGCACGGGCCGCCGCCCGGCGCGGACCGCCGGCACCGCGCACGCCAGGGGCAGGACGAGCCAGAAGGCGTCGGAGGGGCGCATGAGCGCGGCGAGGCCGATCCCGGCGACGAGACCGGCGAGGGCGACGCGGTCGGCGGGATCGCGGGCGGCCCGCAGGAAGCAGCCGACGGACAGCAGCCCACCGAAGGCCACCCAGAGGTTGGGCATGGCCTGCGGACCGTAGGACAGGGTCGTCCACAGACCGGCGAAGAGCGCCCCGGCCAGGGCGAGCACCGGCGCGGGGAGCAGGCGTCGCCATACCCAGAGGGAGAGCAGGAGCGCCGCCGCGGACAGCAGGGCCAAGTAGATCCGCAGGGCCGTGACGGACGGGGTGAGGGCTGCGACGGGGGCGACGAGGAGGGTGATTCCCCGGGCCCTCGGGGCGCTGAAGAACGCGGCGGGGGCGTCGCGCGCGACCTGGCTGACGTAGACGGTCTCGTCCCAGCCGAGTCCGGTGCCCGGTACGGCCAGCAGCAGTTGGGCGACCGCGTACGCGGCGGCGACGGGGGCCAGCCAGACGAGATCGCGTCGCCGCCCGGCACCGGCGGCGGGCTCCGGCGGGACATCGGGCGGGCTTGGCGCCGTGGCGGGGTTCGGGGCGGCCATGGGCGGACCTCGGGGCGGGGAGGCGGGGCGGTCGGCCACCACGCTGCCCCGCTGGGACGCACCCCGCCATCGGGGGCCCGCAGTCGGCCCAGCGCCGCCCCGCACGGCCGCGGGAAAGCCCCGGCCCCGGGCGGCCCCCGCCCAGGCCGCCGCGGGCCGGGGGAGTACGCGAGAGCCCGGCGCCCCCGCTGGGGGGCGCCGGGCTCTTTCCGCGTCTACCGACCGGCCAGGGCCTACGCCGGGTTCTGGCTCTGCAGGGCCACCGACAGCTCGGCCGCGACGCCCTGGAGGATCGGCACGAAGGACTCGGCCACCGCCTCGGTCACCCGGCCGGCCGGGCCGGAGATGGAGATCGCGGCGGCGGTCGGAGAGTTCGGCACGGAGACCGCCAGGCAGCGGACTCCTATCTCCTGCTCGTTGTCGTCGACGGCGTAGCCCACCCGGCGGACGACCTCCAGGGCCTCCAGGAAGCCCTCGGGCGTGGTGATGGTCTTCTCGGTCGCGGCCGGCATCCCGGTCCGCGAGAGCAGGGCCCGTACCTCGTCCGCGGGGGTGTAGGCGAGCAGCGCCTTGCCCACGCCGGTGGAGTGCGGCAGCACCCGGCGGCCGACCTCGGTGAACATGCGCATGGAGTGCTTGGACGGCACCTGGGCGACGTAGACGATCTCGTCTCCGTCGAGCAGGGCCATGTTCGCGGTCTCGCCGGTCTCCTCCACCAGGCGTGCCAGGTAAGGACGGGCCCAGGTGCCCAGCAGCCGCGACGCGGACTCGCCGAGGCGGATCAACCGGGGTCCGAGGGAGTACCGTCGGTTGGGCTGCTGCCGGACGTAGCCGCACGCCACGAGGGTGCGCATGAGGCGATGGATGGTGGGCAGCGGCAGACCGCTGGCGGCGGAGAGCTCGCTGAGGCCGACTTCGCCCCCGGCATCGGCCATGCGTTCGAGCAGATCGAAGGCGCGCTCAAGGGACTGGACGCCACCGCTGGCGGTGGGCTTGGTGGAGGCGTCGGTGGTGCTGGCGCTGGACGTCGGCACGGGCGCGGTCCTTTCGGTGCTGGCAGGCAAGCAAGCAGCCTACCGGTCGGTCTGCGTCGGCCCTAGAGCCGGGGCAATGCCGTCCCCGCCGGTCAGAGGCGGTTTGTCCTGGTGGCGGACGTCCTCGGGAAGTTGCCCGTCCTCTTCCCGGTGGCGGTAGCTACATTCTGCATAGCGAAATCTTAATTCCATCCTGTGGAAACCTCCAATTGCGATACGCCGCCGTCAGTGGTCCGTCCGGGCGCTCTTGACTGGTTCCGGATCGACGTGAAGACTCCGTCAACAGAACGTTGAATTTCGCTCTGTGGAAGTAGATGGGGAGGTTCCGGTGTCCGACCTGGCTGTGGAACTGGTACTGCGCTCGACGCGCGTCATCACCCCCGAGGGGACGCGTGCCGCTTCGGTGGCCGTCGCCGGCGGGAAGATCGCGGCCGTGCTGCCGTACGAGGCCGACGTACCGGCCGGTGCCCGGCTGGAGGACTTCGGCGACGACGTGCTCCTCCCCGGCCTGGTCGACACCCACGTCCACGTGAACGACCCCGGTCGCACGGAGTGGGAAGGCTTCTGGACGGCCACCCGCGCCGCCGCGGCCGGTGGCATCACCACCATCCTCGACATGCCGCTGAACTCGCTGCCGCCGACCACCACGACCGCCAACCTGGTGGTCAAGCAGGACGTCGCCCGGACCAAGGCGCACGTGGACGTCGGCTTCTGGGGCGGTGCGCTGCCGGACAACGTCAAGGACCTGCGCCCGCTGCACGACGCCGGCGTCTTCGGCTTCAAGTGCTTCCTGTCGCCCTCCGGCGTCGACGAGTTCCCCCTCCTCGACCAGGAGCAGCTGGCCGCCTCGCTCGCCGAGATCACCGGCTTCGGCGGTCTGCTGATCGTGCACGCCGAGGACCCGCACCACCTGGAGTCCGCGCCGCAGAACCCGGGCCCCAAGTACGCCGACTTCCTGGCCTCCCGCCCCCAGGACGCCGAGAACACCGCGATCCAGAACCTGATCGACCAGGCGAAGCGGCTGAACGCGCGGGTCCACGTCCTGCACCTGTCCTCCGCCTCTGCGCTGCCGCTGATCGCCGCGGCCAAGGCCGAGGGCGTGCAGATCACCGTCGAGTCCTGCCCGCACTTCCTCACGCTCACGGCCGAGGAAGTCCCGGACGGCGCCACCGAGTTCAAGTGCTGCCCGCCCATCCGCGAGTCCGCCAACCAGGACGTCCTGTGGGACGCGCTCGCCGACGGCACGATCGACTGCATCGTCTCCGACCACTCCCCCTCCACCGCGGACCTCAAGACCGGCGACTTCGCCACCGCGTGGGGCGGCATCTCCTCCCTCCAGCTCGGCCTGCCGGCCATCTGGACCGAGGCGCAGAAGCGCGGCCGCACCCTCGAGGACGTCGTCCGCTGGATGTCCGCCGCCCCGGCCGCCCTCGCCGGACTGGCGGGCAAGGGCGCGATCGAGGCCGGCCGCGACGCCGACTTCGCCGTCCTGGCCCCCGAAGAGACCTTCACCGTGGACCCCGCGGAACTGCACCACCGCAACCAGGTCACGGCGTACGCGGGCAAGACCCTGCACGGCGTCGTGAAGTCCACCTGGCTGCGCGGCACGCAGATCGCCGACCACGGCACCCCGTCCGAGCCCACCGGCCGACTCCTTGAAAGGCAGAACTGACAGTGGCGATTGAATCCTTCACCGGCAACGCGAACCCGTACGGAGGCGGCGACCCGTACGCGGACTACCGCAGCGCGGACTTCCCGTTCACCCAGTACGCGAACCTCGCCGCCCGTGAGCTCGGCGCCGGTGTCATCGAGGCCAACGACGAGTTCTTCGCCCAGCGCGAGAACCTGCTGATCTCCGAGGCCGCGCACTTCGACCCCGAGGACTTCGGCCACAAGGGCAAGGTCATGGACGGCTGGGAGACCCGCCGCCGCCGCGGCATCTCCGCCACCCAGCCCTGGCCGACCGCCGAGGACCACGACTGGGCGCTCGTCCGCCTGGGCGCCCCCGGCGTCATCCGCGGCATCGTCGTCGACACCGCCCACTTCCGCGGCAACATGCCGCAGGCCGTCTCCGTCGAGGCCACCAACTGGGAAGGCGCCCTCGCGCCGACCCCGGCGGAGCTCCAGGGCGACGACATCAAGTGGACGACCATCGTCGCCCGCACCCCGGTCGGCGGCCACGCGGCCAACGGCTTCGAGGTCGACGTCGAGCAGCGCTTCACGCACCTGCGCGTGAACCAGCACCCCGACGGCGGCATCGCCCGCCTGCGCGTCTACGGCGAGGTCGTCCCCGACCCCAAGTGGCTCGCGGCGCTCGGCTCCTTCGACGTGGTGGCGCTGGAGAACGGCGGCTCCGTCCAGGACGCCTCCAACCGCTTCTACTCCCCGCCGACCAACACCATCAACCCGGGCCGCTCCCGCAAGATGGACGACGGCTGGGAGACCGCCCGCCGCCGTGACAACGGCAACGACTGGATCCGCTACCAGCTCGTCGCCGAGTCCGAGATCCGCGCCGTCGAGATCGACACCGCGTACCTCAAGGGCAACTCGGCCGGCTGGGCCTCGCTGTCCGTCAAGACGGGCGAGGAGGGCGAGTGGACGGAGTTCCTGCCGCGCACCCGCCTGCAGCCCGACACCAACCACCGCTTCGTGCTCGACGCCCCCGCGGTGGGCACGCACGTGCGCATCGACATCTTCCCGGACGGCGGCTTCTCCCGCCTGCGCCTCTTCGGCGCGCTGACGGAGGCCGGCACCGCCGCGCACACCGCCCGTCACCAGGAGCTGGGCGGCTGACGCCACCCTCGTGACCGCCCCGGGGGCCGACACCCCCGGGGCATGCTCGAACACCCCGCAGGGGCGCACCGTTTCGACGGCGCGCCCCTGCGGGCTTTCCCGCGGGCGCGGGCCGCTACCCTGCGGCTACGGCAGACACCCGGGGGGCGGACGATGACGGACGGCGCACCGCGCACGATGCGGCAGCGGTACGAGGACACACTGGCCAGGTTCGAGAAGGACATCGACGTCTGGGTCGCCACCGCGGACGCCGGGGGCGTCCCCTGCCTGGTGCCCCTCTCGTTCCGGTGGGACGGCGCGACGTTCCTGCTGTCGACCGGGCGCACCCTGCCCACCGGCCGCAACCTCGCCGACGGCGGCCGCGCCCGGCTGGCCTTCGGCACCACCCGCGACGTGGTCCTCGTCGAGGGCACCGCGACCCGGCTGGAGGCGGCGGAGCTCGCGCCCGGCGAGATCGAGGCCTTCGCGGCGCACTCCGGCTTCGACCCGAGCGCCCTCAAGACGCCCTACCCCTACTTCCGGGTCGCGCCGGTGTGGATCCAGGCCTGGCGCGAGGTGAACGAGATCGCGGGTCGCGACCTCATGAAGCAGGGCCGCTGGCTGCCGCCGTCTTGACGGACGCTGCCCTGACGGCCGGTGCCCTGGCCGGCGCTTCCCCGACGGCCTACGCCGCGTGGCCGCCGTCCACCGAGAACTCGGCGCCGGTGACGTACGCGGAGTCCGGGCCCGCGAGGAAGGACACCATGGCGGCCACCTCCTGCGGGGTGGCGAAGCGCCCCAGGGCCGTCATGGCCGACTGCGGGGCTGCGTAGGGGCCGTCCGCCGGGTTCATGTCGGTGTCCACCGGGCCCGGGTGGACCAGGTTCGCGGTGATCCCGCGCTCGCCGAGCTCCCGCGAGAGGGCCTTGGTCAGGCCGCTCAGCGCGGCCTTGCTCATCGCGTACAGGGTGACGCCCGGGCCCAGGACCCGCTGGGTCACGCAGCTGCCGATGGTGATGATCCGCCCGCCCCGGCCCATCCGGCCGGCCGCCGCCTGGGAGGCCAGGAAGACGCCCCGTACGTTGACCGCGAGGACCCGGTCCACGTCCGCGAGGGCGAGCCCGTCGAGCGGGCCGAGGACCCCCACCCCGGCATTGTTCACCAGGACGTCGAGCCGGCCCAGGCCCCGTACGGTCTCCTCCACCGCGACGTCGGCCCCCTCCGCGTCGCCCGAGTCGGCCCGCAGCGCCAGCCCGCGCCGTCCGAGGGCCTCGATCTTGCCGACCACCTCGGCGGCCGCGGCCGCGTCGCTGACGTAGGTGATCGCGACGTCGGCCCCGTCCTGCGCCAGCCGCAGCGCGGTCGCCGCCCCGATCCCCCTGCTGCCACCCGTCACCAGGGCCACTGTGTTGCCGTTCATGGTGTTCCTCCCGCGTTGGTTGGTTGCGAGTTCAATGAAATCGCCTGGAGATCAACGGCGCTGGCGGGAATCGGACATCGCGTTCGCGCGCGCCAGACCGATGAGTTCAGCTCGGCCCGGGAGTCTGAACCCGTGACAGTGCACGCACCGGAGCCAAGGAGCGCAGAGCCATGGGAAAGCTGACCCTCACCACCTTCCTGACCCTCGACGGGGTGATGCAGGGCCCCGGCGGGCCGGACGAGGACACCAGCGGCGGGTTCTCGTACGGCGGCTGGCTCGTGCCCTTCGCCGACGAGGGCATGGGGGAGTTCGTCACCGAGGTCTTCGACCGGGCCGGGGCCTTCCTGTTCGGGCGCCGGACCTACGAGATCTTCGCCTCGTACTGGCCGCAGCACGACGACCCCGCCGACCCGGTCGCGAGCAAGCTCAACCGGCTGCCCAAGTACGTGGCCTCGACCACGCTCAAGGAGCCGGCCTGGGGCCCCGCCACCGTGATCGACGGGGAGCAGCTGCAGAGCGAGGTCGTACGGGTCAAGGACGCGACCGAGGGGGAGCTGCAAGTGCACGGCAGCGGCGCGCTGGCGCAGTGGCTGCTGGCGCGGGACCTGGTGGACGAGCTGAACCTGCTGGTCTTCCCCGTCTTCCTGGGCGGTGGGCGGCGGCTCTTCCCGACGGGCGGGCTGCCGACGGCCTTCGAGCTGACGGGCTCCCGGACCACCTCGGCCGGCACGGCCGTCCACACCTACCGGCCGACGGGGCGCGCCGTCTTCGGCACCATCGGCTGACACCGCGCCCGGCGTGCGTGCGGGCGGTGCGGCCCGGGCATCAAAAGGCTCGACCGGCCGATCATGCTCGGGTAGCTTGGGCTCACCCCCCGTGCGAGCCGCCGAAGTCTCCACCTGCCTTCTGCCGTTGGAGAACCGGTGTCCACCATCGCCGCCCCCGCTCCCGTCGCCGCCCCCCGCCGGGCCTGGCTCGCCGATCTGCCGGTCCTGCTCGTCGCCGTCGTCTGGGGCGGCAGCTACCTCGCGGCCAAGGGCGTCACCACCACGCACACCGTGATCGCCGTGCTCGTCCTGCGCTTCGCGCTGGTCCTGCCCGTCCTCGTCGTCGCCGGCCGGCGACGGCTGCGCGCGCTCACCCCCGCCCAACTGCGCGGCGCCGGAGTGCTGGGACTCGTACTCGGCGGAATCTTCCTGCTGGAGACCTACGGGGTCGTCCACACCTCCGCCACCAACGCCGGGCTCATCATCAGCCTGACCATGATCTTCACCCCGCTCGCCGAGTCCGCCGTCCGCCGCCGGGCCCCCTCGCCCGCCTTCCTCGGCGCCGCGGCCGTCTCCGTCAGCGGAGTCGTGCTGCTCACCCAGGGGGCGGGATTCACCACCCCGAGCCTCGGCGACCTCCTCATCCTCGGCGCCGCCCTCGCGCGGACGGTGCACGTCCTGCTCATGGCCCGGATCAAGGCGGTGCAGGACGCGGACTCGCTCTCCCTGACCACCGTCCAGCTCGGGACCGCGGTCGCCGTGTTCGCCCTGCTGGCCCTGCTGCCCGGCACCGGCGCGAGCCCCTGGGCGGCCGCTGCGGACTTCGGCGCGGCCGAGTGGGCCGGGCTCGCCTTCCTCTCCGTCTTCTGCACCCTGTTCGCCTTCTTCGTGCAGATGTGGGCCGTCCGCCGCACCTCGCCCTCCCGCGTCAGCCTGCTGCTCGGCACCGAACCCCTGTGGGCCGCGGCGGCGGGCATCGCCATCGGCGGCGAGCGGCTCGGCGCGGCCGGTTTCGCGGGGGTCGCGCTCGTACTCGCGGGTACGGCCTGGGGGCGGCGCGCGGCTGGCTGAACGAATGGCCCAAAGCCGCTCCGGATGTGCTCAACTCCCGGTCTAGGGTGGCCACATGCCCGTTTTGGACCTCAGTACGATCGCCGAAGACTTCAACGAGAATCCGTACCCCCACTACGCGCGCCTGCGCGCGGAGGGGCCCGTCCACCGCGTGAAGGCCACGGACGGCCAGGAGGTCTGGCTGATCGTCGGTCACCAGGAGGCCCGCCAGGCCCTGACCCACCCCGCGGTGTCCAAGAACTGGCTGGCCTCCGGGCTCTACGCCGACCGGGAGCAGACCGAGGCCAGCGCCAACATGATGCGCGCCGACCCGCCCGACCACACCCGCCTGCGCCGGCTGGTCTCCCGATCCTTCGCCCCGGGCCGGATCGAGGGACTGCGCACGCGCGTCCAGGCGATAGTCGACGGACTGCTCGACGGGATGGCGGCCCTCCCCGAGCGCCGCGCCGACCTGATCGAGGCCTTCGCCCAGCCGCTGCCCATGACCGTGATCTGCGAGCTCCTCGGGATTCCGGAGGCCGACCGCGGCGCCTTCCACGGCTGGATCACCGAGATGGTCTCGCCGACCGGGGTCGAGTCCGAGAACGCGGCCGTGCGGGCCATGACCGGCTACACGGCCGGGCTCGTCGACGCCAAGACCGCCGACCCGGGCGAGGACCTGCTCAGCGACTGGGTGACCAGCCGGGGGGACGACGGAGACCGGCTCTCCCGGCAGGAACTGGTCGCCATGGCCGTCCTGATGATGGTCGGCGGGCACGAGACCGCCGTGCACCTGGTCTCCAACGGGATGCGGGCGCTCCTCACCCATCCCGAACAGCTCGCCGCCCTGCGCGCCGACCCCGACGGGCTGATCGACGGAGCCGTCGAGGAGATCCTGCGCTACGACGGCCCGGTGGAGACGGCCACCTTCCGCTTCGCCGGTGCGGACCTGGAGATCGGCGACACGTTAATCGAGGCCGGCTCTCCCATATTCGTCTGCCTCGCGGCGGCGAACCGGGACCCGGCCCGCTTCGACCTCCCCGACACCTTCGACATCCGCCGCCCCGGCCGCGGCGGGCACATCGCCTTCGGGCACGGCATCCATCACTGCGTCGCCGCCCCGCTCGGCCGGCTGGAGGGCCGGATCGCGATCCGGTCCCTGGTGGAGCGCTTCCCGGACCTCCGGGAGGAGCCGGCCGTCCTGGAGTGGGTGCCCGGGACCCTGGTCCGGGGGACGACCCGGCACCCGGTGCGCTGGTAGCCGGCATGGACCGGTCACCCGCCTCAGAGATCCGCCAGCTCCTCCAGGGCCACCGGCCGCCGCTCCCGCCGCGAGAGCTCGCAGGCCTCCGCCACGCGGAACGCGGCCAGCGCCTCGACGCCGTCGCACGGATTGGGGCCCTCGCCCCGCACCAGCCGGACGAAGGCCGCCAGCTCCGCCTCGTAGGCGGGGGCGAACCGTTCCAGGAACCCCGGCCAGGGCTTCGTCGCCGGGGGCGGCCCCTGCGGTTCGGTCGAGGCGATCGGCGTGCGGTCGTCCAGCCCGGTGGAGACCTGATCCAGCTCCCCGGCCAGCTCCATCCGTACGTCGTACCCGGCGCCGTTGCACCGCGTACCGGTACTGGAGACCAGCGTCCCGTCGTCCAGGGTGAGGACGGCGGTGCCCGTGTCGACGTCATCCGCCTCCCGGAACCGCGGCGGCCCCGCGTCCGACCCGGTCGCGTACACCTCGCGCACCTCGTGCCCGGTCACCCAGCGGACCATGTCGAAGTCGTGCACCAGGCAGTCCCGGTACAGCCCGCCCGAGGTCCGCAGGTACTCGGCGCTCGGCGGCGAGGGATCCGCGGTCGTGGTCCGTACGGTGTGCAGCCGGCCCAGGGCTCCGGAGCGGACCAGTTCGCGCGCCGTGGTGTAGCCCGCGTCGAAGCGGCGCATGAACCCCAGCTGGAGCACCCCGCCGGCCGCCGCCACCTCGCGCAGCACCGCCAGGGTGCGGTCCAGGTCCGGGGCGACCGGCTTCTCGCAGAACACCGGCAGCCCGCCGCGGACCGCCCGTACGACGAGGTCCGCGTGGCCCTCGGTGGCGCAGGACACCACCAGCGCGTCCACGCCCCAGGTGAAGATCTGCTCGACGGTGGGCGCGGCGGTGGCGCCGAGCCGGTCGGCGAGGCGCGCCGCCCGCGCGGGGTCGGCGTCGGCGAGCAGGAGGGAGCTCGCGTCCGCCTGGCGGGCCAGGGCCGACGCGTGGAAAGACCCGATGCGGCCCGTTCCGATGAGCCCGATGCGCATGCACTCAACGTGACCCCGTCCGGGGGAGCTGTCAATCTGTCCCGCTGTGTCCGGCACGGTCCGCAATGGCCCCGATGACCTTGCATGGTGCACTGTGACGGATACTGGGCGGCTGCGGCTTGAAGCAAATGACCGTTTCGGCGAGTAAACGAAAGGCACGGGCAGACGTGGCTAGGGTTCGGACAGGGGTACGCCTCGTGGGCGCGGTGCTCGCGGCGGTACTGGGTGCCTCCCTCGTGGGCTGCAGCAGTACGGGCGGCAAGCGCGCCGAGGACCGCGCGAAGGCCGAGGCGGCGGGCCGGCCCGCCGTTTCCACCCCGCGCTGGACCTTCGCGATGGTCACCCACGCGGGAGACGGCGACACCTTCTGGGACATCGTGCAGAAGGGCGCCAAGGAGGCCGCCGCGAAGGACAACATCAACTTCGTCTACGCCCACGACGACCAGGCGCAGCAGCAGGCCCAGTTCGTCCAGAACGCCATCGACCAGAAGGTCGACGGGCTGATCGTCTCCCTCGCCAAGCCCGAGGCCCTCAAGGACGTCCTCGCCAAGGCAGTCAAGGCCGGCATCCCGGTGATCACGGTCAACTCCGGGTCCGCCCAGTCCGCCGAGTACGGGGCGCTCACCCACATCGGCCAGGACGAGGAGATCGCCGGCGAGGCGGTCGGCACCGAGCTGGGCAAGCGCGGCCGCAAGAAGGCCGTCTGCGTCCTGCACGAGCAGGGCAACGTGGGCCACGAGCAGCGCTGCGCCGGAGCGAAGAAGACCTTCGGCGAGGCCGGCGGGACCATGGAGAACCTGTACGTCGAGGGCACCAACATGCCGTCCGTCCAGTCCGCCCTCCAGGCCAAGCTGCAGGCCGACCCCTCCGTCGACGCGATCGTCACCCTCGGCGCGCCCTTCGCGCCCACGGCCGTCAAGGCCAAGGACGCGGCGGGCAGCAAGGCCGAGGTCGACACCTTCGACCTGAACGCCTCCGTGGCCCGCGACCTGAAGTCCGGCGCCCTCGGATTCGCCGTCGACCAGCAGCCCTACCTCCAGGGCTACGAGGCCGTGGACCTGCTCTGGCTCTACCGCTACAACGCCGACGTGCTCGGCGGCGGCCGGCCGGTGCTCACCGGACCGCAGATCGTCACCGGCGCCGAGGCGGCCACGCTGGAGAAGTTCATCAACCGGGGCAGCCGATGAGCACCGGCACCGGGACCAGCACCCAGGCACCCGCCCCGGCCCCCGCCCCGCGCGACGAGCGGCTCGCGCCCACCTCGCTGCTGCGCCGCCTGCTCGGCCGCCCCGAGCTCGGCGCGGTGGTCGGCGCGGCCGCCGTCTTCGTCTTCTTCTCCTTCGCCGCCGACAGCTTCCTGCGGGCCTCCAGCCTGAGCACGATCCTGTACTCGGCCTCCACCATCGGCATCATGGCCGTCCCGGTGGCGCTGCTCATGATCGGCGGCGAGTTCGACCTGTCCGCCGGGGTCATGGTCACCTCGTCGGCGCTGCTCAGCTCGATGTTCAGCTACCAGATGACCGCCAACGTCTGGGTGGGCGTCCTCGTATCGCTGCTGGTCACCCTGGGGATCGGGTTCTTCAACGGGTTCATGCTGACCCGCACGAAACTGCCCAGCTTCATCATCACGCTCGGCACCTTCCTGATGCTGACCGGCCTGAACCTCGGCTTCACCAAGCTGATCAGCGGGTCCGTCTCCACCAAGACCATCGCCGACATGGAGGGCTTCTCCTCCGCCCGCGCGCTCTTCGCCTCGCAGTGGACCTTCGGGTCGGTCACCCTCAAGGTCACCATCCTGTGGTGGCTGGTCCTGGTCGCCGTGGCCACCTGGATCCTGCTGCGCACCCGCGCCGGGAACTGGATCTTCGCCGTCGGCGGCGGCGCGGACGCCGCCCGTGCGACCGGCGTACCGGTCGTGAAGACCCGTATCGGCCTGTACATGGGCGTCGCGCTGTGCGCCTGGATCTCCGGGCAGCACATCCTCTTCTCGTTCGACGTGGTCCAGTCGGGCGAGGGCGTCGGCAACGAGTTCCTCTACATCATCGCGGCCGTCATCGGCGGCTGTCTGATGACCGGCGGCTACGGCTCGGCCATCGGCTCCGCCGTGGGCGCCTTCATCTTCGGCATGACCAGCAACGGCATCGTGTACGCCCAGTGGAACCCGGACTGGTTCAAGTTCTTCCTCGGCGCGATGCTCCTGCTGGCCACGCTGCTCAACGCATGGGTCCGCAAGCGGGCGGAGGCGAAGTGACGATGACCGAAGCAACCCCGGCCGGAGCACCCGCCGCCGACGCACCCGCCCTGGTGAAGCTGACCGACGTCAGCAAGTACTACGGCAACATCCGCGCCCTCCAGGACGTCTCCCTGGAGGTCTCGGCGGGCGAGATCACCTGCGTGCTCGGCGACAACGGCGCCGGCAAGTCCACCCTCATCAAGATCATCGCGGGGCTGCACCGGCACGACGCCGGCACCTTCGAGATCGAGGGGGAGGAGACGGTGCTCGCCAACCCGCGCGCCGCCCTCGACCTCGGGATCGCCACCGTCTACCAGGACCTGGCCGTGGTCCCGCTCATGCCCGTCTGGCGCAACTTCTTCCTCGGCTCCGAGCCCACCAAGGGCCGCGGCCCCTTCCGCCGCCTCGACGTGGACCTCATGCGCCGCACCACCCGTGCCGAGCTGCTGCGCATGGGCATCGACCTGCGGGACGTGGACCAGCCGATCGGCACCCTGTCCGGCGGCGAGCGGCAGTGCGTGGCCATCGCCCGGGCCGTCCACTTCGGCGCGAAGGTCCTCGTACTCGACGAGCCCACCGCCGCCCTCGGCGTCAAACAGTCCGGGGTGGTCCTGAAGTACGTGGCCGCGGCCCGTGACGCAGGCCTCGGCGTGGTCCTCATCACGCACAACCCGCACCACGCCCACCTGGTCGGGGACCGGTTCGTGCTGCTCAAGCGCGGCACCATGGCGGGCAGCCACACCCGCGACTCGATCACCCTGGACGAGCTCACCCGGCAGATGGCGGGCGGCTCCGAGCTCGACGAACTGAGCCACGAGCTGGAGCGAGTGGCAGAATCAGGACCTGACAGCGCATCCGCAGCCCCGTCCGCCACTCCGTCCGCCACTCCGTCCGCCACTCCGTCCGCCGCTCCATCCGACCAGGCGCCCGGCCCCGCTCGGGGCCCCGCCGCACCCTGAGGGACGACACGACTCGATGAGCACGTACCGGGACTTCACGCTCGCCCACCGGGGGGCGGCGCGAGGCACCGTCCTGCGGACCATCGGGACCCGTGAGCGCCGGTCGCACCTGACCGCCCCGCGCGTTCCGACCGTCGGCATCGACATCGGCGGCACCAAGGTGATGGCCGGGGTCGTCGACGCCGACGGGGTCATCCTGGAGAAGATCCGGACGGAGACCCCGGACAAGTCCAAGAGCCCCAAGGTGGTCGAGGACACCATCGTCGAGCTGGTCCTCGACCTCTCCGACCGGCACGACGTGCACGCCGTGGGCATCGGCGCCGCCGGCTGGGTCGACGCGGACCGCTCCCGCGTCCTGTTCGCCCCGCACCTGGCCTGGCGCGACGAACCGCTGCGCGACGCGCTCCAGTCCCGGCTCGCGGTCCCGGTCATGGTGGACAACGATGCCAACACCGCCGCCTGGGCCGAGTGGCGCTTCGGCGCCGGCCGCGGCGAGGACCACCTCGTCATGATCACCCTGGGCACCGGGATCGGCGGGGCCATCCTCGAGGGCGGCCAGGTCAAGCGCGGCCGCTACGGGGTCGCCGGCGAGTTCGGCCACATGCAGGTCGTCCCCGGAGGCCACCGCTGCCCCTGCGGCAACCGCGGCTGCTGGGAGCAGTACAGCTCCGGCAACGCCCTGGTCCGCGAGGCCCGCGAGCTGGCCGCGGCCGACTCCCCGGTCGCGTACAACCTCATCGCCCGGGTCGGCGGCAACGTCCACGAGATCACCGGGCCGCTCATCACCGAGCTGGCTCGCGAGGGCGACGCCATGTGCGTCGAGCTCCTCCAGGACATCGGCCAGTGGCTCGGCGTCGGCATCGCCAACCTCGCGGCCGCCCTCGACCCCTCCTGCTTCGTCATCGGGGGCGGCGTCAGCGCCGCCGACGACCTGCTGATCGGCCCCGCCCGCGACGCCTTCCGCCGCCACCTCACCGGCCGCGGCTACCGCCCCGAGGCCCGCATCGCCAAGGCCCAGCTCGGCCCCGAGGCCGGCATGGTCGGCGCCGCCGACCTCTCCCGGCTCGTCGCCCGCCGCTTCCGCCGCGCCACGCGCCGGCGCGTCGAGCGGTACGAGCGCTACGCGCAGTTCGGCCGGCGCGACACCACCACCGGCCCCGAAGACCAGGAACCGCAGTGACACCGCCCTCTCTGCCCCGCCAGGCCCCGTCCCCCGACGAGCGGCCCGGCGCGCCGGCCCCCGCCGAGGACCGCAGGCACGTGGTGCGGCGCCGCTGGATCACGGCGATCATCATCCTGCTGCTGGTCGGCGTTCCGGCGGGCTACCTCGCGGTCTCCGCCCAGCAGAGCCGCCAGAGCGGCCGCGACAAGGCCGCCAAGGTCGGCGCCGCCAAGGTGCGCCCCGGCTGGCCGTCCAAGGTGCAGCGCAGCATCTACGAGGTTCCGCTCCCGCCGAAGGCCTGGCGCGTCGGGTTCCTGGAGACCAACAACTGGCGCACCAGCCGGCTGTACACGCAGTTCGCGGTCGTCCCGCTCGACCTGGACGCCTTCCTGGCCTCCGTCGGCACCAGCCGCGACGAGCTGACCCCCGGGGTGTCGATCTCCGAGCACGACACCTCGGTCGCCGGCTGGCGCTGGAAGGCCGGGACCAAATGGCTCGGGACCACCCTCGAAGCGGACGCCCCTCGGCGGCCCACCCGGGACATCACCGTCGACCTCACGGACCCCCGCGTCTACAAGGTGTACGTGGTCTCCACGGCCGTGCCGTAGACCGCGCCGCACGCTGCTCCCCCGCGCGGGTACAGTGCGCCCGGGGGCGGAGCCGTAGCGCAGAGGTCGTCGCGCGCGGTCTCCAAAATCGCGAGGACGCCGGTTCGAATCCGGCCGGTTCCGCCTTCCCACCGCTTCCGCCGCCCACCCCGCTAGCCTTCGATCATGAAGCTCACCAAGCGGCTGCACTCCTGCGTCCAACTGGAGAAGGACGGGCTCGTACTCGTCATCGACCCGGGCGCCTTCAGCGAACCGGACGCCGGCCTCGGCGCCGACGCCCTGCTCGTCACCCACGAGCACCCCGACCACTTCGAGGAGGGCCGGCTGCGCGCCGCCCTCGACGCGAACCCGGCGGCGCGGCTGTGGACCCTGCGCAGCGTCGCGGAGAAGCTCGCCCCCGCCTATCCCGGCCGCGTCCACACCGTGGGCCACGGGGACGCCTTCACCGCGGCCGGCTTCGAGGTCCAGGTGCACGGCGAACTGCACGCCGTGATCCACCCGGACATGCCGCGGGTCACCAACGTCGGCTACCTGGTCGACGGCTCGCTCTTCCACCCCGGGGACGCGCTGACCGTGCCGGACGCCCCCGTGGACACGCTGATGCTCCCGGTGCACGCCCCGTGGAACAAGATCGCCGAGGTCGTCGACTACGTCCGCGCGGTCAAGCCGCGCGTGGCCATCGACATCCACGACGCCTACCTCGCGGACATCGCCCGCCCGATCTACGACTTCGCCCTGGACGCCCTCGGCGGCTCCCCGCACACCCGACTCACCGCCGGGGACACGGCCGACCTCTGACTGTCGGTGCCGGGCGGTAGGTTGGACGGCATGCGTATCGCCACGTTCAACGTCAACTCGATCACCGCCCGGCTGCCGCGCCTGCTGGCCTGGCTGGAGAGCTCCGGCACCGATGTCGTGTGCATCCAGGAGACCAAGTGCTCCGCGGAGCAGTTCCCGTACGAGGAGCTGCGCGCGCTCGGCTACGAGTCGGCCGTCAACGCCACCGGACGGTGGAACGGCGTGGCCCTGCTCTCCAAGGTGGGCCTGGAGGACGTGGTCACCGGCCTGCCCGGCGGGCCGGACTACGAGGGGGTCCAGGAGCCCCGCGCCATCTCCGCCACCTGCGGCGGAGTGCGCGTCTGGTCGGTGTACGTGCCCAACGGGCGCGAGGTCGAGCACGACCACTACGGCTACAAGCTGGACTGGTTCCGTTCCCTGTCCACCGCCATCGCGGAAGACGCGGCGGGGGAGCGCCCGTTCGCGGTGCTCGGCGACTTCAACGTGGCCCCCACCGACGACGACGTCTACGACCCGGCGGTCTTCGAGGGGCTCACCCACGTCACCCCGGCCGAGCGGGCCGCCCTGGAGCAGCTCCGGGCGGCCGGGCTCTCCGACGTCTTCCCGCGCGCGCTCAAGTACGACCGGCCGTACACCTTCTGGGACTACCGGATGCTGGCCTTCCCGAAGAACAGGGGCATGCGCATCGACCTGGTCTACGGGAACGCGGCCTTCGCCAAGGCCGTCACCGACTCCTACGTGGACCGCGAGGAGCGCAAGGGCAAGGGTGCCTCCGACCACGCGCCGGTCGTCGTCGACCTGGAGCTTTAGCGGTCCCCGATCTGTCACAGTCCGCGCGCGTCCTGTCGCCCGGCCGGGATCCGGGTGTCAGGCTGGCCCCATGAACATCCCATTCCTGGCCAACTGGATCAACCGACATGAAACGGAACGGGGCGCGGGACTCGCCGCGGCGCTCGCGGACGATCCCGAGGGAATCAACGAGTTGTTCGCGGAATGCGAGATGCTGCGCGCCCACGCGCGCTCGGCCGGGCTCGAACTCGACGAGAGCCCGCATTCGTTGGAGGAGATCGACCAGTTGATGCCGCGCTGGCGCCGGGATCCGGAGGTCACCCCGTGGCTCGGCAACGACGCGGGCTTCTATCTCGGGACCGTGATCATCCGCTCCGTTCCGGGCGCCGCCTGGCAGGTGTGGCCCAACGGCCAGCCGATGATCCGGCTGGCATCGGGCCGCGAGCTGAACGTGGTCGAGTCGGGGGTGTCCTGGGCGATGACGGGATCCCCCGAGCTCAGCCAGGCGTACGCGGAAGCCTCGGAAGGCTGAGATGGCCACGTAAGGCTGAGATGGCCACGTAAGGCTGACCTCGCGGGCCTTTATGTGGCTTTTAGGCGTGTCGCGGTGAAGTGCCCTTCCGTGGCTGGATAGTTTGCGCTGACCTCGACACACCGACAAGTGGGCAGGGCAGCGTATGGCCGTCGATCCGTTGATCGAGCTGCGGGACGTCAACAAGCACTTCGGACAACTGCACGTCCTCCAGGACATCAACCTCACCGTCGGCCGCGGGGAGGTGGTGGTGGTCATCGGCCCGTCCGGCTCCGGGAAATCGACCCTGTGCAGGGCGATCAACCGACTGGAGACCATCGAATCGGGCACGATCACGCTCGACGGGAAGCCGCTGCCGGCCGAGGGCAAGGAGCTCGCCGCGCTCCGCGCGGACGTGGGGATGGTGTTCCAGTCCTTCAACCTCTTCGCGCACAAGACGGTCCTCGCCAACGTCTCCCTCTCCCAGATCAAGGTCCGGAAGCGCAAGAAGGAGGAGGCGGACAAGCGCTCCCGCGAGCTGCTGGAGCGGGTCGGCCTCGCGGACCAGGCCGAGAAGTTCCCGGCCCAGCTCTCCGGAGGCCAGCAGCAGCGCGTGGCCATCGCCCGCGCGCTCGCCATGAACCCCAAGGCCCTCCTCTTCGACGAGCCCACCTCCGCGCTCGACCCGGAGATGATCAACGAGGTGCTGGAGGTCATGCAGCAGCTCGCCGCGGAGGGCATGACCATGGTCGTGGTCACCCACGAGATGGGCTTCGCCCGGTCCGCCGCCAACCGCGTCGTGTTCATGGCCGACGGGAAGATCGTCGAGGACCGGACCCCGGAGGCCTTCTTCACGGCCCCCGAGAGCGACCGGGCCAAGGACTTCCTCTCCAAGATCCTCAAGCACTGAGGGGCGGCCCGATGAGACAGCTCCCGACGAACGCCCCGCGCGCCCGGGCCCTGCCCGCCCTCGCCGCCGCCCTCGTCCTGCTGGGCGCCCTCGCCGGCTGCGGGAAGTCCGGCAGCCCGCCGGTCAAGGGCCCGCAGCCCGAGGACCTGCCCGTCTACCAGGTCCGGGCCGGCTTCCAACTGCCGGACTCCCCGACCTGGACGAAGGCCAAGAAGCGCGGCCACCTCGTGGTCGGCGCCAAGGAGGACCAGCCGTACATGGGGGAGAAGGACCCCGCGAGCGGCCGCTACTCCGGCTTCGACATCGAGATCGCCAAGATGATGTCGGCCTCGCTCGGCTTCGACCCCAAGACGATCGAGTTCAAGACCATCGCCTCCGCCAACCGCGAGACGGCGCTGCAGAACGGCCAGATCGACTACTACGTCGGCACGTACACGATCAACGACAACCGCAAGAAGCAGGTCGGCTTCGCGGGCCCCTACTTCCTCGCCGGGCAGTCCCTGCTCGTGCGGAAGGGGGAGACGGAGATCAAGGGACCCGAGGACCTCGACGGCAAGAAGGTCTGCTCGGCCGCCGGCTCCACCCCCTACCAGCGGCTCCAGAAGGAGTTCCCGCGGGCCGTCCTCGTCGCCTACGACACGTACTCGGTCTGCGTGGACAACCTGCTGACCTACCAGGTCGACGCCGTCTCCACCGACGACTCCATCCTCCTCGGCTACGCGGCCAAGGCCCCCGAGGAGCTCAAGGTGGTCGGCAAGCCCTTCTCCGAGGAGCCCTACGGCATCGGCGTCCCGCGCTCCGACAACGCGCTGCGCTTCGCCCTCGACGACGCGCTCGCCGAGAACGAGAAGAACGGCAACTGGAAGAAGGCCTACGAGGCCACGCTCGGCCTCTCCGGCCAGCCCGCGCCGACACCGCCCGCCATCGACCGCTACCCGGCGAGCTGAGGGGAGAGCGCACCGCCATGGACGTACTCACCGAAAACTTCTCGCTCTACGGGAAGGGCTTCCTCGGCACCGTGGAACTCACGGTCTACGCCTCCCTCCTGGCCCTGGTCCTCGGCTTCCTGATGGCCTCCTTCCGCGTCGCCCCCGTCGGCTCCTTCCGGGTCTTCGGCACCGTCTGGGTGACCATCCTGCGCAACACCCCGCTCACCCTGCTCTTCTTCGCCGTCCTGCTCGGTCTGCCGCGCTTCGGCCTGGTCCTGCCCTTCCAGCTCTTCGCCGTGCTGGCCCTGGGCTGCTACACCTCCGCCTTCATCTGCGAGGCCCTGCGCTCCGGCATCAACACCGTGCCCAAGGGCCAGGGCGAAGCGGCCCGCAGCCTCGGCATGTCCTTCGGCCAGACCCTGGGCGCCGTCGTGCTGCCGCAGGCCTTCCGGTCCGTCATCCCGCCCATCGGCTCCACGCTGATCGCGCTCGCCAAGAACTCTGCGATCGCCGGGGCCTTCAGCGTCACCGAGCTGCTGGGCACGTACAAGACCCTCAACGAGCTGGGCTACAGCATCATCTGGACCTTCGTCTGGATCGCCGTGGGCTACCTGATCATCACCCTGTCCATCAGCGCGCTGTTCAACGTGCTCGAAAAGCGCTTCGGAGTCGCCCGATGACCGCGCACGCGCTCCACGGTGACCTGGAGTCCACCGCCCTCTACGACCTGCCGGGCCCGCGCGCCCAGCGCCGCCACTTCGTCTACGGGATCGCCTCGACGGCCGTCATCATCGGACTGCTCGGCTGGCTGCTCTACCTGCTCTTCGACACCAACCAGTTCACCGCCGCCAAGTGGAGCCCCTTCACCTACAAGGGCATCCAGGAGCTGCTCCTCAAGGGTCTCTGGAACACCCTCAAGGCCTTCGCCTACGCCTCGGTGCTCTCGCTCGCGCTCGGCGCGCTGCTCGCGACGGGCCGGCTCTCGGTCCACCGGCCGGTGCGCTGGCTGTGCACGCTGTGCGTGGAGTTCTTCCGGGCCATGCCCGTGCTGGTGATGATCTTCTTCATCTTCGTCGCGCTCAAGGTCCAGCCGCTGCCCGCGCTGGTCGCCGGACTGACCCTGTACAACGGCTCGGTGCTGGCCGAGATCTTCCGGACGGGCATCAACTCGGTCGAGAAGGGCCAGCGCGAGGCCGCGTACGCCCTCGGCATGCGCAAGACCCAGGTGATGACCTACGTCCTGGCCCCGCAGGGGGTCCGGGCGATGCTGCCCACGATCATCAGCCAGCTCGTGGTCGCGCTGAAGGACACCTCGCTCGGCTACCTGATCACCTACGAGGAGTTCCTGCACGCGGGCAAGCTGATCGCCTCCAACCTCGACTACGACCTGCCCTTCATCCCCGTCGTGATGATCATCTCGCCCATTTACATCGGGATGTGCATGCTCCTTTCCTGGTTCGCCATCTGGGTGGCCCGGCGCGAGCGGCGCAGCCTCAAGACGAAGGCGGTCGACATCGAGATCGGTCCGGACGATCCCGCGACGACGGTGCTGCCGGGCCGGATCTGACCCGCGGGCGAGGCCCGCCAGAGCCACACCCGGCCCGGCAGCAGCCGCGGATCACTGCTCGCGCAGCGGCACCGAGACGTACGAGGGATCGGTGCGCGGCGAGGAGAAGGTCAGCTGCCCGCCGGTCGGGTTGTGCTCGATGTACAGCGCGTCGACGGTGTCGACGACGACCGCGAGGCGGTGGCCGGCCGGGACGTCGTAGGCGGTGGAGAAGAGCTCCAGGTCCACCCCGAAGGACTGGCCGGCCGGCTTGCCGTGGAAGGTGTACGGGGCGTTGCTGATCAGCTTCCCGATGCCGAGCGGGCCCACGTCGTAGAGGTACGCGACGAACGTGCCGTCGGACTTCGAGGGCGTGACGGTGGTGTGCAGGGTGACCGTGCCCCGGACGCGGCGCTCCTCTTCGTAGCGCGGCGACTGCCAGACGGCGGCGAAGGCGCGGGGGAGCAGCGGGATGGAGGCGGTCGGGGGAGCCTGGAAGAGCTGGTCGAACAGGGCGGACAGCATGACGATGCCGCCGTTGGCGCCGGAGTCGACGCCGGTGAAGAGGTGCTCGCTGTCGGAGAGCATCAGCTTCTCGGCGCCGCCGGCGCCGACCGACTTCCAGTCGGCGTAGCCCTCGTACCCGCCGTCGCTGCGCGGCTTGATCTGCACCGGTGCCTCGGTGTCGACGCCGTTGCGCTCGCCCTTGAGGTAGCGGTCGAACCAGCGGTGGGCGTTGGTCCAGGTGTCGTTCGGCAGGCCGAAGAGCCCGGTGGCCTCGGCGGTGGCGTGGTCGCCGGGCCGGAACTCCAGGCGCTTGGGGCCGGTCAGCTTCTCGAAGAACTTCGCGTACTGGTTGGGCGGGAAGATGGTGTCGCCCCAGGCGTTGCCGAGCATGATCGCGGCGCCGTTGGCGTTGATCTGGTCCACCTTCTCGGCGGCGGAGCGCTTCTTGCCCCACTCGATCATCTGTGGCTCGCGGTCCAGCTTCGAGCCGAGGAAGTCGCCGAGGATCTGCTGGAGTTCGGGGCCGGGGCGGCCGGTGATGGCGCCGGCGCCGCCGAGCAGGGCGGCCGCCTGGAGGTGCTGGGTGCGGCCGGAGTAGATGGACTCGATGAGATCGGCCCAGCCGCTGAGCGCGACCACGGCCTTGATGCGCGGATCGCTCGCGGAGGCCAGCAGGCTGATGCCCGCGCCGTACGAGACCCCGCCCATGCCGATGTGCGCGGCGTCGGCCGCCGTGTTCGCGAGCGCCCAGTCGATGACGGCGGAGACGTCGGCGGTGTCCGCCGGGCCGGCGGTCTCGATCTCGCCACCGGAGAGCCAGAAGCCGCGGGAGGTGTAACTGACCACCACATAGCCGGAGTCGGCGAGCTTCTTGGCCTGGGCGATGTATTCGATCTGCGGCATGCCCCAGCTCGTCGGCAGCACGATCAGCGGGTACTTCGCGCCGGCCGCGGCGCCCGCCGGGGTGAAGACGTTGCCCTTGAGGGTGATGCCGCCGGAGCCGGGGATGTCGTGGAAGCGGAGTTCCGAAGAGGCCGCCGAGGCTTCCGAGACGGCGGCGGTCGTGTGGGCGGGAGCCGCCTGGGCCTGATGGGGGGCCAGGCCCAGGGCGGCTGCTGCCAGTACGGCTGCCATGGCAGTCGCGGTGCTGGTGGTGCGGACGGTACGGACCATCGATCGCTCCTCGCGTGTGCCGGGGGTGTCAAAGTGACCCGACGGTAACGGGAGGGGCTTACCGGAAGTAACCCGTGAGTAAGTTACGTGCCGGTAACGATTGAACTATGGTCAGTAGGTGTGGATCAGCCCTGCGGGGTTCCGGTCACGGCGCTCTTGGCCTGCCACTGCTCCCAGCCGAGGTTCCACTCGCCGTAGCCGTTGCCCACGTCCGGGTTGCCCTTGGAACCCTGGCCCACGACCTCGAACGGGTCGCCGACCTGGGCCGCCGCGAAGAACGCCTTGGCGTTCTCGTCCGTCATGCCCACGCAGCCGGAACTGGTGTTGGCGCGCCCGAAGTTGGCGGTGTTCCACGGGGCGGCGTGCACGTACATGCCCGACCAGGTCAGCCGGATCGAGTAGTCGACCATCTTGTCGTAGGAGTCGCCCAGGCCCACCGTCTGGGAGTCCATCCGGATGGTGCCCTCCTTGGCCATCATCACCATCTTCCCGTCCCAGGAGGCCTTCTTGCCGCCGGGCGTGCCCGCCGAGATCGGGATGGTGCCGACGGCCTGGCCGTTCTCGGAGACCGTCATCTTCTTCGAGTCGAGGTCCACCTTCACCCGGCGGTCCTTGCCGATCTTGAACTCGGTGGCGTAGTCCTTGACGAACATCCCGCCGCCGGGGCCGGAGTCGACCCCGTTCAGGTTCATCTGGACCTTCACGTCGGTGCCGGACTTCCAGTACTCCTTGGGCCGCCAGTCCACCCGGTCCTTGCCCGAGTAGTCCGTGATCCAGCCCCAGGAACCCTCGGTGTCGTTCGAGGTGGTGACCTTCAGCTGCTTCTCGACCGCGGCCTTGTCCTTCACCGGGTTGTCGAAGACGATCGACACCGGCATGGCCACGCCCACGGTGCTGCCCTTGGGGATGTTGATCGAGACCTTGTTCACCTTGTCGGGGGCCGAGGTCTTGAACGTCGTCGTGGCGCTCTGGCTGTCCGTGTTCTGGGCCTCGACCTTGTAGTCGG
Source organism: Streptomyces sp. CA189 (assembly GCF_056428985.1). Taxonomy (NCBI): domain Bacteria; kingdom Bacillati; phylum Actinomycetota; class Actinomycetes; order Kitasatosporales; family Streptomycetaceae; genus Streptomyces; species Streptomyces sp. CA189. The sequence goes on from NZ_JBWJVM010000008.1 coordinate 39,216, forward strand.
CCGAGGGCAGGGCGTTGCCCTGCGAGGTCCAGGTCTTGCCGTCGGCGGATATCTGCCCGGCCAGCTCGCCGCCCTTGGCGTCCGTGACCTTCACCGCCGCGAGCTTGCCCTCGGCGATCGTCACCGTCACAGGCTGGCCCGCCTTGACCTGGTCGCCGGTGAGGTTCACCGAGACCGCCATCTCCGGCTTCTGCTTCATCTCCGCCTTGGCCGCGCCGCCCGAAGCGGCGCCGCCCCCGCAGGCGGCCAGCGAGGCGGCCAGCAATGCGGTGCCGGCCGCCACGGCGGTGCGGCTGCGTACAGAGAAGACCCGGCGTGTGCGGCTCAACGAAAACCCCTCCGAAGTAATGATCGTCCACAAGAGAAGATGCGAACGGAACAACTCTAGGTTGCAGGAGATGCGGAAAAGATCAGGATTTCCTCTGTGACATGGACCGCAGCAATACGGTCATCGTCCGGTCACAATCGCCGCGCACTGCTGTCATGGACAGCTGTGAGAGTCCTGTGCATCCACCGTTTTGGTCGTACAGGAAGGCCGGTCAGCCGTGTGCGCACTGCTCGTGACCCCGACTCAGCAGCACCCGACCCGAAGCCTGGACAGGGGGCTCACCGTGCGCTCGCTGTCGGTTCCGGAATATCAGGGATTCCTTTCACGGCACGGACGGGCCAGCTTTCTCCAGTACCCGTCCTGGGGCGGCGTAAAGGACCTTTGGCGATCGGAAAGGGTCGGATGGCACTACCCCGGCGGTGAAATAGAAGGTGCCGGACTCGTCCTCTACCGTCAATTCCCGGGCACCCGCAAATACTTCGCCTACCTCCCCGAGGGGCCCGTCGCCGACTGGGCCGACCCCGACATCGACCGCTGGCTGACCCCCCTCAAGAACCACCTCAAGGCCTCCGGCGCCTTCGCCGTCCGCATCGGGCCCACCCCCGCCTACCGGCGCTGGGACGCGGCCACCGCCAAGGCGGGCACCGGCCCGGGCCGGCAGATCTCCGACGTGCTCGCCACCGAGGTGGACCCGGTCGGCGCCGCGCTCGCCGACCGGCTGCGCACCCGCGGCTGGAAGCGCTGCGGAGGCGAGGACGACGGCGACGCCCAGCCCCGCCACGTCTTCCGCGTCCCGCTCGCCGGGCGCACCACCGACGAACTGTGGTCGGGCCTGAACCAGGAGTGGCGGCGCAATGTGCGCAAGGCCACGAAGGCGGGGGTCGAAACGGTCATCGGCACCGCCGCCGACCTGCCCGAGTTCTACCGGCTGCTGCGCATCACCGAGGAGCGCGACGGCTTCAGGCTCGGCCGCTCGCTCGCGTACTACCAGCGGCAGTACGAGGTCCTCAACGCCGAGGAGCCCGGCCGCATGCGCCTCTACCTGGGCGTTCACCAGGGCGAGATCCTCGCCGCGCACACCATGATCGTGGCCGGCAGCCGGGTCTGGTACCAGACCGGCGCCTCCGCCGACCACCGCCGCGAGGTCCGCCCGAGCAACGCCCTGCAGTGGCGCATGATGTGTGACGCACATGCACTCGGAGCGGACGAATACGACATGCGCGGGGTACCCTCCACCCTCGACCCCGACGAACGCTCCTTCGGGCTGCTGCGCTGGAAGCTCGGCACCGGCGGACAGGTCGTCGAAACCCTCGGCGAGTGGGAGACCTCCATGGACGGATGCGCCAACACGGCCCTCTACAAGGCGTTCCAGGCGTACATGGCCCGCCGGTGACCCTCGCAGACCCCAGAGCGGCCGACACCGCGGCCGCGACAGAGCCCGGCAGTCAGGCCGCGACCGAGCCCGGCAACCAGGCCGCGACCGAGCCCGGCACCGACCGCGCAGCACCGAAGAAGACCTCGGTGCTGCGCAGCGGCGCGCTCATGGCCGCCGGCTCGATCGTCTCCCGCGCCACCGGCTTCGTCCGCTCCGCCGTGATCGTCGCGGCGCTGGGCACCACCCTGCTCGGCGACGGCTACGCGGTCGCCAACACCGTCCCGAACATCCTGTACATCCTGCTCATCGGCGGCGCCCTCAACGCGGTCTTCGTCCCCGAGCTGGTCCGCGCCGCCAAGGAGCACGAGGACGGCGGCGCCGCCTACACCGACCGGCTGCTCACCGTCTGCACGGCCGCGCTGCTGGTCATCACCGCCGCCGCCGTACTGGCCGCCCCGCTCATCGTCTCGGCGTACACCGGCTACAGCGGCGGCCAGGAGTCCACCACCGTGGCACTGGCCCGGTACTGCCTCCCGCAGATCCTCTTCTACGGGCTGTTCACCCTGCTCGGGCAGGTGCTCAACGCCCGCGGCCGGTTCGGCGCCATGATGTGGACCCCGGTCCTCAACAACCTCGTCGTCATCGCCGTGTTCGGGCTCTTCCTGTTCGTCGCCCAGGGTAGTCAAGGGGGCGGTGACGGCCTGAGCGCCTCCGAGACCCGGCTGCTGGGCATCGGCACCACCGCCGGCATCGTCGTCCAGGCCCTCGGCCTGATCCCCTCGCTGCGCGCCGCCCGCTTCCGCTGGCGCCCCCGCTTCGACTGGCGCGGCAGCGGACTGGCCCGCCCGCTGCGCAACGCGGGCTGGCTCGTCCTGCTCGTCCTGACCAACCAGATCGCGTACTGGGTCGTCACCCGGCTCTCCACCGCCACCGGGGAGCACGCCGTCGCCGCGGGCCTCGCGGGCGGCGCCGGCTACACCGCCTACAGCAACGCCTACCTGCTGTGGATGGTCCCGCAGGGCATCGTCACCGTCTCCCTGGTCACCGCCCTCATGCCCCGGATGAGCTCCGCCGCCACCGACGGCGACCTCGGTCGCGTGCGCGCGGACGTCTCCTACGCGCTGCGCTCCAGCGCCGCCCTCATCGTCCCGGCCGCCGCGCTCTTCGCGGCACTCGCCCCCTGGGTGACCGGCAGCGTCTTCGAGTACGGCCGTACGGGCCCCGCCGACATCGCCGTCATGGCCGGCATGCTCGCCGCCTTCGCGCCCGGTCTGATCGCCTACTCCGCGCAGTACGTGCTCTCCCGCGGCTTCTACGCCCTCTCCGACACCCGGACCCCCTTCTTCCTCAACCTCTCCATCGCCGCCCTCAACGCCGGGCTCTCGGCCGCCGCGTACCTCGTGCTGCCGCCGCGCTGGGCGGTCACGGGCATGGCCGCGGCCTGCTCGATCGCCTTCACCGCGGGCGCGGCCGTCACCGCGTACGTCCTCTCCCGGCGGCTCGGCCCGCGCACGGGGACCCGTACCCAGCGCAGGAGCACCGCCGTACGGACCCACGTGCGGCTCCTCGCCGCCTGCGCCCCGGCGGCCGCCGCGGGGTATGCGGCCGCACGCTCCGTGGAGCGGTTCGGGAACCTCGCCGGGCCCCTCGGGAACTTCGCGGGGGTCGCGGCGGGAACCGCGGTGATCGTCCTCGTCGTCGTACTCCTCGCCCGCCCCCTGCGGCTGACGGAGATCACCGACCTGCTGGACTCCGTACGACGCAAGACCGGCCGCGGGACGACCTAGGCCGGGACCCGCTGCCGGCCGCCCGTATCGGCCGAAAGCGGGAGGGGACCGATCGACGACCCTGGAATACTGACCCGATGCCACGCGTACTGCTGATCGAGGACGACCCTTCCATCCGGGAGGGCGTGGGTCTCGGCCTGCGCCGCCGAGGCCACGACGTGAGCGCCGCCGAGACAGGCGAGGCCGGACTCGAACTCATGGCGAGCTTCCACCCCGAGCTCGTCCTGCTCGACCTCATGCTGCCCGGCATCAACGGCGTCCAGGTCTGCCGCCGGATCCGCGAGAACAGCCAGGTCCCGATCATCATGCTCACCGCGCGCGGGGACGACTTCGACATAGTCGTCGGCCTGGAGGCCGGCGCCGACGACTACATCGTCAAACCCGCCCGCACCGAGGTCATCGAAGCCCGCATCAAGGCCGTGCTGCGCCGCCTCAGCGAGCCCGCGGGCGGCCGCCCCGACGTGCAGTTCCACGGCGAGCTGGCCGTCGACCGCTCCGGGCTCACCGTCGCGAAGAACGGCGAGCGCCTCCCCCTGGCCCCCAGCGAGATCAAGCTCCTGCTGCACCTGTCGGCCTCGCCCGAGCAGGTCTTCTCCCGCCAGCAGCTCCTCGAATACGTCTGGGAGCACAGCTACCACGCCGACGCCCGGCTGGTGGACGCCTGCGTACGCCGCCTGCGCCACAAGATCGAGGACCCCGACGGCGCCCCCCGCTACATACAGACCGTGCGCGGCTTCGGCTACCGCTTCGGCCCGCTGTAAGCGGCGCGCATGAGACGTTTCGCACCACTGGGTCTGCGCACCCGGCTGATCGCCGCCTTCCTGATGGTCGCCGCCATCTGCGCGGTGAGCACGGCCGCGCTCACCTACCAGCAGGCCCGCAACGCGATCCTCAAGCAGAGCCAGGACACCGCCGTCAGCACCCTGCGCGACCTGGTCGACTCCCAGTACACCCAACTGCCCATGGGGCAGGCGGAACTCCAGCGGCTCGTCGGGGAACTGGGCAAGCGCGGCCAGCCGCACCCCTGGATCGTCTACGGGGAGTACGGAAAGCTCCGCGCCACCTCGAACCAGGGCGGCACCCCCGTCTCCCCCTCCGTCAGCGGACAGCTCCGCAGCCAGGTGACCGCCCATCCGCACGGGGCCTTCCAGCGCACCAAGGACCGCAACGGCAACCTCACCCTCGTCGTCGGCATGCCCGCCGTCTTCAAGTACAACGAGGCGTACGAGACCACCGGCGCCGTCTTCTACGCGGTCGTGCCCCTGGACACGGAGCAGACCACCGTGGAGGCCCTGGTCGCCGCCGCCAGAATGGGCGCCGTACCGGGCCTGGCGATCTCCCTGATCCCCGCCCTGCTCGCGGCGCGCAGCGTCCTGAGGCCCGTACGGGACATGCGCAAGGCCGCCCAGCGGCTGGGACGCGGCCGGCTCGACACCCGCATCGAGGTCCGCGGAGCCGACGAACTCGCCGGACTCGCCCGCACCTTCAACGAGACGGCCCGCGCCCTCGAACAGTCGGTCAGCGAACTCCGGGAGGCCGAGGCCCGCGCCCGCCGCTTCGCCGCCGACGTCTCCCACGAACTGCGCACCCCGCTCGCCGGGATGCTCGCCGTCACCGAGGTCCTCGACGAGGGTGCCGAGGAGCTCGACCCCGACACCGCCAAGGCGCTGCGCCTGATCAGCGCCGAGACCGGGAAGCTCGCCGTGCTCGTCGAGGACCTCATGGAGATCTCCCGCTTCGACGCCCGCGCCGCCGAGCTCAACCTCGACGAGGTCGACGTCGCCGAGACCGTCACCAAGACCCTGGAACGCCGCCACTGGACCGACGGGCGGGTCAGCACGGACCTGTCCCCGGGCGTCCGCGCCCGGCTCGACCCGCGCCGTTTCGACGTGGTCCTCGCCAACCTCGTGGGCAACGCCCTCAAACACGGCGGGGCGCCGGTCCGCGTCGGTGTCCGCACCGAGACCCGGCCCGAAGGCGAGCGGCTGATCGTCGAGATCGCCGACAGCGGGCCCGGCATCGCCCCCGAGGTGCTGCCGCACATCTTCGACCGCTTCTTCAAGGCCGACGCCGCGCGCACCCGCTCCACGGGCAGCGGTCTCGGCCTGGCCATCACCCTGGAGAACGTCCGCCTGCACGGCGGCACCCTGCACGCGGCCAACGGACCCGGCGGCGGCGCGCTCTTCACCCTCGACATGCCGCTGGAGGCCCGCGTATGACCCGGGTGCGCAGGGCCGCGGCCGCGGCCGCGCTGACCGTTCCGCTGCTGCTCGCCACCGGCTGCGGCATCGCCACCACCGGGGTCGTCGAGAGCGGCCGCGCCGGGACCGTGAAGCTGGCCACCGCGCCGGACCCGGGCCTGCTGTACTTCATCGCGCCCGACGGCGCGCTCGTCCCGGTGCCGGTCTCCGACCGGGTGCAGCGGCCGGACGTCGGCTTCACGATCGGGATGCTGCTGCAGGGCCCGAACGAGGCCGCGCGGCAGGCCGGTCTGACCACCGAGATCCCGGTGCCGGACGCCAAGTCCCCGGATGCCGTCGCCAAGGGCTTCGCCCGCGGCCCGATCGAGGCCGGCAGCGACGGAAAGGCCATCCGTGTGGTCCTGCCCCTCCCCGTCGAGCCGCTGTCCGGACCGGCCCGCCGCCAACTGGCGTGCACGGCCCTCGCGGCGGTGAGCGTCCGGCCGGCCCCCGAGATCCTCCTCGTCGGCTCCGACGGCAAGGAGCGGAGCGCCGTGTGCGAGGTCACGCCGGAGGGCTGAGCCCCGGCCGGGGCGGCGGGGGCCCCGGCCCGGGCCGGGGCCCCCGCCGGTCCCCTTGCGGGCCGGGCCGCTCCCCGCCACCGTGTGGCGCATGGACCACGGACCGGCCCCCGACGTCTTCGACCCGCGCCTCTACGCCGAAGGCGTCCCGTACGAGCGCTACCGGCTGCTGCGCGACCACCGCCCGGTGGCCTGGCAGAGCGAGCCGGAGGTGCTGGGCTGGCCCGCCGGCCCCGGCTTCTGGGCCGTCACCCGGCACGCCGACGTGGTCCGGGTCCTGCGCGACCACCGCACGTACTCCTCGCACCTGGGCGCCACCCAGATCCGCGACCCCGACCCGGCCGACCTGCCCTTCCTGCGGCGCACCATGCTCAACCAGGATCCCCCCGAGCACGGGACCCTGCGCCGGACCGTGGCCCGCGCCTTCACCCCGGCCCGCGTCGACGCCTTCGCGGCCCGGGTCCGCGGCCGCGCCCGTACGCTGCTGCGCGCCGCCCGCGACGGCGCCGAGGACGGTGCCGCCGACCTGGTGCGCACCGTCACCGACGGGTACGCGCTGCTGAACCTCACCGACCTGCTGGGCGTCCCGGCCGCCGACCGGGGGCTGCTGCTGGAGTGGACGGTACGGATCATCGGATATCAGGATCCGGAGGACGCCCCGGCCCCGCTGCGCGGACCGGACGGGAAGCCGCTGAACCCGCGCTCTCCGGCACTGCTGGGGGAGATGTTCGCGTACGCCCGCGAACTGGCCGCCCACAAGCGGGCCCACCCCGGCGACGACGTGATGACCACGCTCGCGCTCGCCGGACTGGAGGACGCGGAGCTGGAGATGTTCTTCTTCCTGCTCACCGTCGCGGGCAACGACACCGTACGCAGCGCCGCGCCCGGCGGCCTGCTCGCCCTGGCCCGCGACCCGGCCGCCTACGCCGGACTCGCCGACGGCCGGGTTCCGTTGGACCGGGCCGTCGAGGAACTCCTGCGCGTCCACCCGCCGGTGCTGAGCTTTCGCCGCACCGCCGCCGCCGACACCGAGCTCGCGGGACAGCGGATCCGGGCCGGCGACAAGGTGGTGGTCTTCCACGCCTCCGCCAACCACGACGAGCGCGTCTTCACCGACCCCGGCCGCCTCGACCTCGGCCGCGCCCCCAACCCGCACGTCTCCTTCGGAGACGGCCCGCACGTGTGCCTCGGCGCGCACTTCGCCCGGCTCCAGCTCCGGGTCCTCTACGAGGAGTGGGTCGCCGCCATGCCGGCGCCGGAACTGGCGGGCCCGCCGCGCCGGCTGGTGTCGAACTTCATCAACGGGATCACACGGCTGCCGCTGCGGGTGTCCGGGCCGGCCGGGTGACGTCGGCGACCAGCTCGGTCACGTCGGGGCCGTACGCATCGGAGTTGATCACCTTCAGCAGGATGCAGAAGGAGTCGTCGCCGTAGGTGCCGGCCAGCTTGCCGTGGTGCCTGGCCAGGTACCGTGCCGCGGCCTGATTGCTGATGGCGGTCTGCCCGCACAGCAGGAACACCGGCCGGGAGCCCGGCCCCGCGGTCAGCCGGGCGAGCAGCACGTGCTCGACGAGGCCCTTGTCCCAGCGGTACGTCTCCCCGCCCACGGTGATCGCCCCGCGGTCCGGTCCGGGCTCGCTGGAGACGGTGATCCGCACCCCGGGGAGCATGGAGTTCAGGTGCGCCGTCGTCCGGGCGTTGGAGGAGGGCCCGCCCACGCAGAACTCAGCCCGCTCGCCGAAGCCCTGGCGGGCTCCGTCGTGGGTGACGATCTGGACGTTCGCCCCGCAGTCCTTGATCAGGGCGGATATCTCCAGCAGGGCGAAGGCGTCGTTGCGGTGCAGAGAGGAATCGGTGCCGCCCATCTGCCGGTTGACCACGAACAGGCAGTCGGAGCCGGTCGGCAGTCCGAAGAAGGCCTGTTTGCGGCGGAGCGTACGGCGCCACAGGTAGGTCCGGGTGAACCAGCCGAACCCGCCGCTGAGCGCGGTGGCCATCACCCCGAGCACGATGTTGCGGACGTCGTCATTCATGCGGCGGATGGTAGCCGTCACACCGGCTCCATGACGCGGTGGGTGCAAGGAAGTTACGCTGCCGCTCCAAGGTCTGACAGGCAGTCGACTGGAGGAACCGAATGCGTGGTCCCGCCGCACGTCAGTTAGCGCTCGTCGCGCTTGCCGGGGCGCTCGTCTCGACCGGGGCAGCCGCCCCGCCGTCGCAGACCGCCACCCCGCCGAAGGTCCCGGTCGCCACCGGTTACGGCGGGGCCGTCGCCAGCGTCGACGCCGACGCCAGCGCGGTCGGCATCGCCGTCCTGCGCTCCGGAGGCAATGCCGTGGACGCCGCCGTCGCGACGGCCGCCGCGCTCGGGGTCACCGAGCCGTACTCCGCCGGCATCGGCGGGGGCGGCTACTTCGTGTACTACGACGCCCGGTCCGGCCGGGTGCGCACCATCGACGGCCGCGAGACCGCCCCGGCGACGGCCACCGCCGCGCTGTTCCAGGAGAACGGCCTGCCCATCCCGTTCGCCGAGGGCCAGACCAGCGGCCGCGGCGTCGGAGTGCCCGGCACCCCGGCGACCTGGAAGAGCGCGCTCGACGCCTGGGGCACCCGCTCGCTGGGCCACCTCCTCAAGCCCGCCGAGAAGCTGGCCCGCGAGGGCTTCGCCGTGGACTCCACCTTCCGGGCCCAGACCGCGCTCAACGAGGCACGCTTCCGGGACTTCCCCGACACGAGGAAGCTCTTCCTGCCCGGCGGGGACCTCCCGGTGGTCGGCTCCACCTTCAAGAACCCCGACCTGGCGGCCACGTACGCGGAACTCGGCCGCAAGGGCGCGGGCGCGCTCTACCGGGGCCGGCTGGCCGAGGACATCGTCCGGGCCGTGCGCACGCCCCCCGTGGACCCGGCCGCCACCCGCGTGGTCCGTTCCGGCGATCTGACCGCCGGGGACCTGCGCGCGTACGCGACCAAGTGGCAGGAGCCGACCCGGGTCGGCTACCGCGGCCTGGACGTGTACAGCATGGCCCCGTCCTCCTCCGGCGGCACCACCGTCGGCGAGGCCCTGAACATCCTGGAGCGCACCGACCTCGGAGCGCTCACCGAAGCCCAGTACCTGCACCGCTTCATCGAGTCCTCCCGGATCTCCTTCGCCGACCGGGGCCGCTGGGTCGGCGACCCGGCCGCCGAGGACGTGCCCACGAAGGAGCTGCTCTCGCAGCGCTACGCGGACTCGCGCGGCTGCCTCATCGACCCGGCCAAGGCGCTGACCAGCCCGCTGGCTCCGGGTGATCCCCGCAATCCGGTCGCCTGCGGCGCCGGCGGGCAGGCCGCCCCGACCACGTTCGAGGGGGAGAACACCACGCACCTGACCGTCGCCGACCGCTGGGGCAACGTGGTCTCCTACACCCTGACCATCGAGTCGACCGGCGGCAGCGCCATCACCGTCCCGGGGCGCGGCTTCCTGCTCAACAACGAGCTGACCGACTTCTCCTTCGCCCCGGCCGCCCCCGGCGTCCCCGACCCCAACCTGCCGGGCCCCGGCAAGCGGCCGCGCTCGTCGATGTCCCCGACCATCGTGCTGGAGGACGGACGCCCGCTGCTGGCGCTGGGCTCCCCGGGCGGAGCGACCATCATCACCACGGTGCTCCAGACCCTGACCGGGCACCTGGACCGCGGGCTGCCGCTGGTCGATGCCATCGCCGCGCCGCGGGCCAGCCAGCGCAACCAGACCACCACCGAGCTGGAGCCGGGCCTGTGGAACAGCCCGGTCCGGGCCGAGCTGGAAGCCCTCGGCCAGGGCTTCCGGCAGAACCCGGAGATCGGCGCGGCCACCGGAGTCCAGCGGCTGCCCGACGGGCGGTGGCTGGCCGCGGCCGAGACGAGCCGGCGGGGCGGCGGCTCGGCGATGGTGGTGCGCCCGGGCGGGGAGCGGTAGGCCTTACAGGGCGGTGAGGATCCTCGGACCGGCGGCGGTGATCGCGACCGTGTGCTCGGCGTGCGCGGCGCGGCTGCCGTCGACGGTCCGCAGGGTCCAGCCGTCCGCGTCGCAGGCGTAGTCGTCCGTACCGCCCGCGATCAGCATCGGCTCGATCGCGATCACCATGCCGGCGCGCAGCTTCGTACCCTGCCCCGCCGGGCCCTCGTTGGGCACGCCGGGCTCCTCGTGCATGGAGCGTCCGACGCCGTGGCCGCCGAAGCCGTCGGGGATGCCGTACCCGGCGGCGCGGCAGACGGTGCCGATGGCGTGGGCGATGTCGCCGACGCGGCCACCGGGCCGGGCGGCGGCGATGCCTGCCGCGAGGGCGGCCTCGGCGGTCGCGATGAGCCGCAGGTCGGCGGGGCGGGTCCGGCCCACGGTGAAGCTGACGGCCGCGTCGCCCACCCAGCCGCCCAGTTTCGCGCCGCAGTCGATGCTGACCAGGTCGCCGTCGCGGAGCCGGTAGCCGTCGGGGATGCCGTGCACGATCGCGTCGTTGACGGAGGCGCAGATGACGGCGGGGAAGGGGACCGGCGCGAACCGCGGCCGGTAGCCGAGGAAGGGCGAGCTGGCGCCCGCCTCGCGGAGCACCTCGCGCGCGGCCAGGTCCAGCTCCAGCAGGGACACCCCCACGGCGGCCCGGTCCCGGACGGCGGCGAGGGCGTGCGCGACGACGCGGCCGGCGGCGCGCATCTGGTCGATCGATCGTTCTGTCTTCAGTTCCACCATGCCAATAACTATACCGGTATAACTGTAACGGGATACTTATTGGGCTCCGGGGTAGGATGAGGCCATGGTCCGTACCCCCCTCACCCCCGAAGAGCACGAGCGCGGCGAGCGGCTGGGCGCCCTGTTGCGCACGGCCCGCGGTGGCCGCAGCATGGTCGAGGTCGCGGCCAGTGCCGGGCTCTCCGCCGAAACCCTCCGCAAGATCGAGACCGGCCGGGCCCCGACCCCGGCCTTCTTCACCGTCGCCGCCCTCGCCGGGGCGCTGGGGCTCTCCCTGGACGAAGTGATGCGGCGCTGCGCCCTCGTGCCCGTGTGAGGTCCGGGGGAGCGGGCGGGTCGCGGCCGAACGGACCAATCGGCGGTGAGACGGCCGGGGCGCGGGGCAAGCGTGAAGGCGTGTCAGACATGAACGCATCCACATCCAAGCGACTCGGCCTCGGACTCGTGGGCGCCCTCCTCGCGGGCGGCCTGCTGCTCGCGGCGTGCGCCGCTCCCAAGGGCCGGGCCCACGCCAAGGACCCGGGCGACGTGGTCTTCCGCCACCCGGGCGTCGTCGTCAGCCACACCCGGCTCCAGCACGCGAAGCAGATGGTCGCGGCCGGCAAGGAGCCGTGGAAATCGGCGTACCAGGCGCTCCTCAAGAGCCGCTACGCCTCCCTCGACTACCAGCCGCACCCGGCCGACGTCGTGCCCTGCCCTTTCAACTCCGGGCCGCAGTCCTGCCTCGACGAACGGCAGGACGCGATCGCCGCGTACACCCACGCCCTGCTGTGGTCGGTGAACGGCAAGGCCTCCCACGCGCGCAAGGCCGTGGAGATCATGGACGGCTGGTCGGCCGTGATGAAGCGCCACGCCGAGGACAACGCCGGCCTCCAGGCCGCCTGGTCCGGCTCCACCTGGGCGCGCGCCGCCGAGATCGTCCACGCCGACCACCCGGGCTGGGGAGCCGCCCGGGTCGACCGCTTCAAGGAGATGCTGCGCACCGCCTACCTCCCGGCCGTCCGCGCGCAGGTGCCGGCGTACAACGGCAACTGGGAGCTGGCCATGACCGATGCCGCCCTGAGCATCTCCGTCTTCCTGGAGGACCGGGCCGTCTTCCAGGAGTCCCTGGAGCGGTTCAGGGAGCGCGTCCCGGCGTACTTCTACCTCAAGCGGGACGGCGCGCACCCGCTGGCCCCGCCGCACACCGGCATCGACTCGCCGGACGAGGTCGCGGCGTACTGGTTCGGCCAGGGGACGTACGTCGACGGCGTCTCCCAGGAGACCTGCCGCAACCTCATGCACGTCGGCTACGCGCTCGCGGCGTCCGCGCACATCGCGGAGACGGCCTGGCACCAGGGCGTGGACCTGTACGGGGAGCAGGGCGAGCGGCTCCGGGCGGCACTGGAGTTCCACTCGAAGTACCAGCTGGGGGAAGAGGCCCCCGGCTGGCTGTGCGGCGGCAACCTGGAGCGCACGATGGGGCCCGACCTGGAAGTGGCGCTCCAGCACTACGCGGTGCGGGCGGGCGCGAAGCTCCCGTACACCCGCGAGCTGGTCGAGAAGACGAGGCCGGCCGGGACGGACGACCTGTTCGTGGCGTGGGAGACCCTCACCCACGGGGAGGTGGCGTGAACGACGTCCGAGCCGAGATCGACGACTATCTCGCGCGCTACGCCGCGACCCTCACGTCCTACGACGCCCGGGCGGCGGCCGGTCTGTGGGGGATGCCGGGCATGATCCTCGACGACCGGGGCGCCGGCGTGGTCGAATCCCGGGAAGCGATGGCCGACGGGCTGGAGCGGTCCTATCCCTTCTACCGCCGGCTCGGCCTCGCCTCGGTCGGATACGAGCGGCTGGGCTGTGAACAGCTCAGCGACGCGATCTTCCTGGTCCGCGTCCGCTGGCTCTTCTTCGACAAGGACGGCGACCAGCTGACCGACAGCTTCAGCAGCTACGTCCTGCGCCGCGGCGAGGAGGGCCTGCGGGCGTTCGTGTGCGTTCCCGCCGACGACGCCGAGAAGCTGCGGGCCCTCGCCGAGGACCGAGGGGTCGACCTGCCGTACGGGACTCCGTAGACACCCACTAGGCGTCGACCGGGCGCCAGGCCGGGCCGTCCCCGTCCTGCCGGACCTGCCCGAACACCACGTCGGCGAAGTGGACGCCGAAGCCGATGGTTCCCGGCTCCGCCAGCTCCGCGACGAGCCGGCGGCGGTGGACGGCGGTCCGGGCCAGGTCGTGGTCGAAGGCCGAGGACCAGCCGGGGTGGTCGATCTGGATCGGCGAATGCAGGGCGTCGCCGAAGGCGATCAGGCGCCGGCCGCCTCCGGTGATGACGTACTCGGCGTGCCCGACGGTGTGCCCGGGGGTGATCCGCACGCGTACCCCGGGGAAGACCTCCTGCCCGTCGGTGAGCGTGCGCACGCGCGGTGCGAGGGCCGCGACCCGCTCGGTCGTGCCCTCGGCCGCCAGCAGGTCGAGCCGGTCCCACTCGGGCTGGGCGATCAGGTACTCGGCGCCGGTGAAGACGGTGTGGTCCTCGCCGGGCGCGGGGTGGACGGCCCAGCCGATGTGGTCGGAGTGGAGGTGGGTGAAGGCCACCGCTTCGATGTCCCCGGGGGCGCGGCCGAGTTCGGCCAGGCTGTCGGGGAGCGCGCCTCCGTGGATCACGCCGACGGGGCCGTCCGGAGCCCGGAGCGTCTGCGGGCCGAAGCCCGCGTCGATCAGCAGCGCGCGGCCGCCGTGCTCCACCAGCAGGCCGCCGACGCTCGCCACGAGGTGGCCCGCGGTGTCCAGGTACTCCGGGTGGGCGTTCCACACCTCGTCGGTGGTGTCCGGGAGCAGCGGCAGCGGTCGGAGCCGCACGTCGCCGTCCGGCACGTACGAGACCTTCGTGTCGCCGAGCCAGAGCGAGCGGATTCCCGCGGGCCGGCGCAGTCGTTCGTCGCGCGCCGTCGTCAAATCGGGCATGGGTGCTCCCCTGTGAGTGGTCGTCAGGCCGCCGCCGGCCGGTCTGCCGGACGGCGAGGCCAACCATAAGCATCAAGTTCGAATCATTCAAGCTGTAAATATTCTGGCTTGAGTCATTTGCTAAACTGACGTCATGACCACACCTCCCGAGATCCAGGCCATCGCCGAGCGGCAGCTGTGCGGACTGGTGAACGGACTGGCCCAGCGGATCGCCGAGCACGTGCGGGAGCGTGCCGCCACGCTGGGCCTCACCGCGGCCCAGGCGACCGCGCTGCGGGAGATGAGCGGGCCGATGACCATGCGGGACCTCTCCGAACGCATGAGCTGCGAGCCCTCCAACACCACGTTCGTCGTCGACAAGCTGGAGAAGCAGAGCCTGATCGAGCGGCACCCGCACCCCACCGACCGCCGCGCCAAGCACCTCGTCCTGACACCCGAGGGCACCGCCCTGCGCGCCCGGCTCCTCGCGCTCCTCTCCGAGGGCTCCCCGCTGTCCGGGCTCGCCCCGCAAGAGCAGAGCGTGCTGCGCGGCCTCCTGGAGCGGGCCGTCACCTCCCGTTGACGGGCCGCTCCCGTTGGCGGGCACGCGATCGGGCACGCGTAGGGTCGGGCGCATGACGATCGAGGAGCTGGGCCGAGCGAGGTACGTCAGTCTCACCACCTTCCGCAAGGACGGCACGGCGGTGGCCACGCCGGTGTGGGCGGTGGCGGACGGCGGCGAGCTGTACGTGTGGACGCGCAACGACGCGTGGAAGGTCAAGCGGATCCGCAACGACGGGCGGGTCACGGTCGTGGCCTGTGACGTACGCGGGCGGGTGGCCGACGGGGCCGCGGTGGTCGAGGGCGAGGCGCGGCTGCTGGACGCGGCCGGGCTGAAGCGGGTGCGGAAGCTGATGACGCGCAAGTACACGTGGCAGTTCTGGATGCTGGACGTGCCGGCGGCCGTGGTCCGGCGCGAGCGGCCGCACACCGCGATCGCGGTCAGGCTTGCCCCGCCCGCCGTCAAGCTTTGAGACTCCTGTAGCCCGCCCGTAACACGGGTGGGATCCAATGCGGGGATGGAGACCGCGACTTCGCAGTTGATCGGCCAACTCTCCGGATACATGCGGGGATTGACACAGCGACTGGATCCAGGGGCCGGCTGGTACGGGGAGTTCCTGCGGCGGGACCCGGAGGGGATGCGGGCCTGTCTGGACGGGGCCGCGATGCCTCCGTGGGACGTACTGGAGTCCCTGCTGGGTGACTTGGCGGCATCGGCGGGCTCGGGCGACCTCTCGCGGGAGACGCGGTACGCGGCCGGACTGCGGGCCGCGGCGGTCGCGGTCTGGGACCGGCTGCCGGGCGGGGTGGAGGAACTGCGCACCCTGCTCGCGTCGGCCGCGGAGCAACGGGCGCGGGCCCGGGCGGCGCTGCGCGTGCTGTCGGCGCGGCTCGCGGAGACGGCGGACCCGGCGGAGGCGGAGGCCCTGTCCCGGGAACTCTCCTGGACCCGCGACGACGACGCCCGCGCGACGGCCCGCCACGAGGACCTGACGGCCCGCCTCACGGCGGTGTCCCCGGGGGCCGACTGGCCCGGGTACCCGTCGCCGGCGCGGCCGGAGGCCCTGAACGCGGTGCCCGCACAGCGCACCCCGACGTCGCCGGGCTCGGTGTGGCCGGGGCCGCGGGAAGGGACGCAGGGCGGCGCGCCGACACGGACGGGGTCCCCGGGCGAGGATGCGGACGCGGATCCGGACGCGGCATCGGGCCCCGCGCCGGACGGAGCGGGGGAGCCGGTCGGGCGGGCCGAGGGGCGCTGGCTGCGCGGTGCGCGGCGCAGCGGCGGGGCCCGGTACGCGGGCACGGCAGCGCCCGAAGCCCAGGCCGTCACCATGCCCCCGGGGCAGCCGGCGTCCGCCACGCCCCTGCGCGGGGCCCGCTTCGGGCGGCCCGCCCGCCCGGCGGCCGAGCCCGCCCCGCCGGGGGACCCGGTGCCGGAACAGGACGCTTCGGCGGGCGGGGCCGGGCATGCGGGCCAGACCCGGGAAGCCCGGTACGAGCCCGCCCGCCCGGGCTCCGAAGAATCGGACACCGGGCAGGCGCCCGCCGCTTCGGGCCAGGGCGGCTACGCCGGGGCCGGGGGTACGGACGGCTACGCGGGATCGGGTGGTACGGGCGGCTACGCCGGGGCCGGGGGTACGGACGACTCTGCAGGATCCGGGCGTACGGACGGCTACGCCGGGTCCGGGCGTACGGTCGGCTACGGCGGGTCCGGGCGTACGGTCGGCTACGGCGGGCCCGGGCGTACGGACGGCTACGGCGGGCCCGCGCGTACGGTCGGCTACGCCGGGCCCGGGCGTACGGGCGACTACGCCGGGTCCGGGCCCGCGGCCGGGCATCCCGGGTCCGGACCCGCGGCCGGGCACGGCGGGACCGGGGCTTCGGCGGAGGCGCCCTGGGGACCGGCTTCCGGCCGGCCGGGTGGCGACGCCGGCTCCACGGGCCAGGCCGGACGCCCGCCCGGCCCCCCGGCCTGGAGCACGGGATACACCTCCGCCCCCGACCCGGGGCCCCGGCCCCACCCGCAGGGGGAGCCCACCCCGTGGCCGGACCAGGCCCGCGCCGGTGGCCGGCCCGCAGGCTCCGCCCAGTGGCCCGGCTCCGCCCCCGGCTCCACCCCCGGAGGCGCCCCGAACGCCGCGCCCGCCCAGTGGGCCGGGGCCCCCGGCGGGTTCGTGGAGGGGCTCGTGGCCTTGCGGGGGCAGGGGCGGAGCGGGGAGGCGCACGTGCTGCTCTGCGAGGCCGCCGCCGGGCCCGCCGAGCGGCTGGTCCTGCTGGGGGAGGAGCTGCGGCGGGCCGGCCTGGCCGCGGACTGGGCCACCCTGCTCTGGGAGGCGGCCTCGCTGCCGCCCGCCCGGTTCGCCGCGGCCGCCGCCGTCCTCGGGCCGGCCGACCGCGACGCCCTGCTGCGCCAGGGCGCGGCCCGCCCGGCCGCCGAGATCGCCGAGATCGCCCTCGTGCTCGGGACGGCCGGCCACACCGAGGAGGCCGACGCGCTGCTCGCCGCCTTCGTCAGGGTCCGCACCGCCGAGGAGTCGGCCCGGCTCGCCCGCCGGGACCCCCGGTGGTTCGCCCCCAGGCTGCTGCGCGCCGCCGAAGCCCTCTCGGGGGCTCACCACCGCGACCTGTTGCACGCCCTTCGAGTCGCGAATCTGCCCGTCTCCTGACCGGAATCGACCATGTGTCGACGTAACTCCTGCGTTTGCTGATCGACTACTCCAACCGCGCAAGGCGGTCTTGCCCCGGGCCTGGCCGAGGCCTACCTTCAACTCCCTACGCGCAGCCGTCGTACACCCTCTACGTGCGTAGAAGCCGGCGTACCCCGTCGCGAGGAGCAGCTCATGGCCCAAGTCGTCCGCGCCGCACTTGTCCAGGCCACCTGGACCGGAGACACCGAGTCGATGATCGCCAAACACGAGGAGCACGCCCGCCGGGCCGCCGCCCAGGGTGCGCAGGTCATCGGCTTCCAGGAAGTCTTCAACGCCCCCTACTTCTGCCAGGTCCAGGAGCCCGAGCACTACCGCTGGGCCGAGGCCGTCCCCGACGGCCCCACCGTCCAGCGGATGCAGGCCCTCGCCCGCGAGACCGGCATGGTGATCGTCGTACCGGTCTTCGAGCTGGAGTCCGAGGGCCTCTACTACAACACCGCCGCGGTCATCGACGCCGACGGCAGCTACCTCGGCAAGTACCGCAAGCACCACATCCCCCAGGTCAGGGGATTCTGGGAGAAGTACTACTTCCGCCCGGGCAACCTCGGCTTCCCCGTGTTCGACACCGCCGTCGGCCGGATCGGCGTCTACATCTGCTACGACCGGCACTTCCCGGAGGGCTGGCGCGAACTGGGCCTGAACGGCGCCCAGCTGGTCTACAACCCGTCCGCCACCTCCCGCGGCCTGTCCGGGTACCTGTGGCAGCTGGAGCAGCCCGCCTCCGCCGTCGCCAACGAGTACTTCGTCGCCGCCATCAACCGCGTCGGCCAGGAGGAGTACGGCGACAACGACTTCTACGGCACCAGCTACTTCGTCGACCCGCGCGGCCAGTTCGTCGGGGACGTGGCCAGCGACAAGGAGGAGGAACTCCTCGTCCGCGACCTCGACTTCGACCTCATCAAGGAGGTCCGCGACCAGTGGGCCTTCTACCGTGACCGCCGCCCCGACGCCTATGGAGGACTCGTACAGCCGTGACCAACCCGATCCCCCTGCACAGCCGGCACCGCTCCGTCCTGCCCGACTGGCTCGCGCTCTACTACGACCGCCCCCTCGAACTCACCCACGGCGAGGGCCGCCACGTCTGGGACGCCGACGGCAACCGCTACCTCGACTTCTTCGGCGGCATCCTCACCACGATGACCGCCCACGCCCTGCCCGAGGTCACCAAGGCCGTCGCCGAACAGGCCGGGCGGATCATCCACTCCTCCACCCTGTACCTCAACCGCCCGATGATCGAACTGGCCGAGCGCGTCTCGGCGTTGTCCGGCATCCCCGACGCCCGGGTCTTCTTCACCACCTCCGGCACCGAGGCCAACGACACCGCCCTGCTGCTCGCGACGACGTACCGCCGCTCCAACCAGATCCTGGCGATGCGCAACAGCTACCACGGCCGGTCCTTCTCCACCGTCTCGATCACCGGCAACCGCGGCTGGTCCCCGACCAGCCTCTCGCCGCTCCAGACGTACTACGTCCACGGCGCGGTCCGCACCCGCGGACCCTTCGCCCACCTGGACGACGCCGCCTTCACCGCCGCCGCCGTCGCCGACCTGGAAGACGTACTCGGCCAGGCGCGCGGCGGGGTCGCCGCGCTCATCGCCGAACCGGTCCAGGGCGTGGGCGGCTTCACCTCCCCTCCCGACGGGCTCTACGGATCCTTCCGAAAGGTCCTCGACCGGCACGGCATCCTCTGGATCAGCGACGAGGTGCAGACCGGCTGGGGCCGTACCGGCGAGCACTTCTGGGGCTGGCAGGCCCACGCCCAGAACGGCCCGCCGGACATCATCACCTTCGCCAAGGGCATCGGCAACGGCATGTCCATCGGCGGAGTCGTGGCCCGGCCCGAGGTGATGAACTGCCTCGACTCCAACTCCATCTCCACCTTCGGCGGTTCCCCGGTCACCATGGCCGCCGGCGTCGCCAACCTCGCCTACCTCCTCGAACACGACCTCCAGGGCAACTCCCGCCGCGTCGGCGGCCTGCTGCTGGAGCGGCTGCGGGCCATCGCCGCGACCGTGCCCGCCGTACGGGAGGTACGCGGCCGGGGCCTGATGGCCGGCCTGGAGCTGACCAAACCCGGCACCGACCAGGCCGACCCGGACGCGGCCGCCGCCGTACTGGAGGCCGCCCGGGCCGGCGGCCTGCTGCTCGGCAAGGGCGGCGGCCACAACACCAGCGTGCTGCGCATCGCGCCGCCGCTCTCCCTCACCGTCGCCGAGGCGGAAGAGGGCGCCGAGATCCTCGCCGAGGCCCTCCGCAGCCTCAACTAACACCGGGGGAGACGTACATGAACATCCGCACCCTGATCCACGGCGGGCTCGTCATCACCGCATCCGACGAGCTCCACGCCGACGTGCTGATCGAGAACGGCCGGGTCGCCGCCCTCGCGGCACACGGCACGGCGGCCGCCGAAACCTGGACGGCCGACCGGACGATCGACGCGAGCGGGAAGTACGTCATCCCCGGCGGGGTCGACGCGCACACGCACATGGAGCTGCCGTTCGGCGGCACCTTCGCGTCGGACACGTTCGAGACCGGAACACGGGCCGCAGCCTGGGGCGGGACGACGACGATCGTCGACTTCGCGGTGCAGACACCCGGGCACTCCCTCCGAGAGGGCTTGGACACCTGGTACGCGAAGGCCGACGGGCAATGCGCGATCGACTACGCATTCCACATGATCGTGTCGGACGTCAATGAACACTCCCTCAAGGAAATGGACGGACTCGTCGAAGAAGGCGTAAGTTCGTTCAAATTGTTTATGGCATACCCGGGCGTGTTCTATTCGGATGACGGGCAGATCCTGCGGGCGATGCAGCGGGCTTCGGGCAACGGCGGGCTGATCATGATGCACGCCGAGAACGGCATCGCGATCGACGTGCTCGTCGAGCAGGCCCTGGCGCGCGGGGAGACGGATCCCCGTCACCACGGCGAGGTCCGCAAGGTCCTCCTCGAAGCCGAGGCCACCCACCGGGCGATCCAACTGGCCCGGGTGGCCGGCGCCCCGCTCTACGTGGTCCACGTTTCGGCGGAGGAGGCGGTGGCCGAGCTGGCCGCCGCCCGCGACAAGGGTCTGCCGGTCTTCGGTGAGACCTGTCCGCAGTACCTGTTCCTGTCCACGGACAACCTGGAGGAGCCGGACTTCCAGGGCGCCAAGTACGTATGCTCCACCCCCCTCCGTCCGCGCGATCATCAGGCGGCGCTGTGGCGGGGTCTGCGGACGAACGACCTTCAGGTGGTCTCCACCGACCACTGCCCCTTCTGCTTCCGCGGCCAGAAGGAGCTGGGCCGGGGCGACTTCTCGAAGATCCCGAACGGGCTGCCGGGGGTGGAGAACCGCATGGACCTCCTCCACCAGGCCGTCCTGGACGGGCACATCAGCCGCCGCCGCTGGATCGAGATCGCCTGCGCGACCCCGGCCCGGATGTTCGGCCTCTACCCCCAGAAGGGCACCATCGCGCCGGGCTCCGACGCCGACATCGTCCTCTACGATCCGCACGCCGAGCAGGTCATCTCCGCCGAGACGCACCACATGAACGTGGACTACTCGGCGTACGAGGGCAAGCGGATCACCGGACGCGTCGACACGGTCCTCTCGCGCGGCGAGGTGGTCATCGACCGCCGCGAGTTCACGGGCCGAGCCGGCCACGGTGCCTTCGTCCACCGCTCCACCTGTCAGTACCTGTAAGCCGTAAGCCCGTACGCAGCAGCAAGGAGCCATGCATGGACTTCGGCCTCGTCCTGCAAACCGACCCGCCGGCCTCCCAGGTCGTCAGCCTCATGAAGCGCGGCGAGCGCAACGGGTTCCGCTACGGCTGGACCTTCGACTCCGCAGTGCTCTGGCAGGAGCCGTTCGTCATCTACAGCCAGATCCTCGCCAATACGCAGCGGATGCACGTCGGTCCGATGGTGACCAACCCCGGAACGCGTACCTGGGAGGTCACCGCCTCCACCTTCGCGACCCTCAACGACATGTACGGCAACCGCACCGTCTGCGGGATTGGGCGCGGGGACTCGGCGATGCGGGTCGCCGGGCGCGCGCCCAACACCCTGGCCCGGCTCGGGGACGCCATCGAGGTCATCCGGGACCTGGCGGAGGGCCGCGAGGCACTGGTCGACGGAAACCCGATCCGGATCCCCTGGATCACGGACGGGAAGCTGCCCGTCTGGATGGCCGCGTACGGGCCCAAGGCCCTCGCGCTCGCCGGACAGAAGGCCGACGGGTTCATCCTCCAGCTCGCCGACCTCTACCTCACCGAGTGGATGGTCAAGGCGGTCCGCCAGGCCGCCAGGGAGGCCGGCCGCGACCCCGACTCGATCACCATCTGCGTGGCCGCCCCGGCGTACGTGGGGGACGATCTCGCGCACGCCCGCGACCAGTGCCGCTGGTTCGGCGGCATGGTCGGCAACCACGTCGCCGACCTGGTCTCCCGCTACGGCGAGCACTCCTCGATGGTTCCCGAGGAGCTCACCGAGTACATCAAATCCCGCCACGGCTACGACTACAGCCACCACGGCCGCGCCGGCAACCCGTCCACCGATTTCGTCCCCGACGAGATCGTCGACCGCTTCTGCCTGCTGGGCCCGCCCGAGGCCCACATCGAGAAGCTGCGGGCCCTGCGCGACCTCGGCGTCGACCAGTTCGCCCTCTACGACATGCACGACGCCCGGGAGGCCACGATCGACGCTTACGGCCAGCACGTCATCCCGGCACTCACCAGGTAACCGTCCGCCGAGAGGGCGCGGCATGCCCTCGACCGTCCGAAATGCTTCCTGACGGGTCGTCGGAATGACGAAGCCTCTCCTTGACCGGCTTGAGCAACCGGTCAAGGAGAGGCTTCCGGCAGCGCCTCGGCAGCCTCGGCAGTCTCGGGGTCTACGGACCAGGCCCCCCATTCCCCTACCTGTTCCGAAGGACGGGACTGGCGCCTCACGCGATGACGGCGAGACGTTCACTAGGGTCTGCTCATGATCAATGGTGCTCACGTGGTGGTCTACAGCACGGACGCTGAGGCAGACCGGGCCTTCTTCCGGGACACTCTGGGATATCCCCACATCGATGCCGGTGACGGCTGGCTCATCTTCAGGCTGCCGCCGGCCGAGATCGCCGTTCATCCGTCGGAGAGCTCCTCCCATGAGTTCTTCCTGATGTGCGACGACGTCAACGCCACCCGGGAGGAGCTGTCGGCGAAGGGCGTCGATTTCACCCGGCCCGTCAGCGACGAGGGCTGGGGCCTGATGACTGTGCTCCGGCTTCCCGGTGGGGGCGAGGTGGGGCTGTATCAGCCGCGCCACCAGAAGGCGTACGAACTCTGAGTTCACCCCTCGCGTGCCACGCCCACAACCCCCGGCGCCGGGCTGCTGCGGGACCCTGCCCCGACGTGTTGTCCGGCCCTCGCCAGGTGGGGCCGGTACGTTCGACTTTGTCGGCCGAAATGCTGGATATCGCCACGATTGGCGATATTGGCGCCGTCCCCGAATTCCATCCAGGGGGTGACGCCCGGCAATGCGAAGGCCGCGGCGTCCGCGTCGCAGGGAGAGGTCACCATGTACTACGGCAGCGGGAACTACGAGGCATTCGCACGTCCGCGCAAGCCTGAGGGGGCGGAGCGGAAAACGGCATGGTTCGTGGGCTCCGGAATCGCTTCGCTCGCCGGCGCCGCCTTCCTCATCCGCGACGGACACATGAGCGGCGACCGGATCACGGTCCTGGAACAGCAGAAACTTCCGGGGGGCGCGCTGGACGGCATCAAGGAGCCGAAGAAGGGCTTCGTCATCCGCGGGGGCCGCGAGATGGAAGACCACATGGAGTGTCTGTGGGATCTGTTCCGGTCGATCCCCTCGATCGAGAGCGAGGGCGCCTCGGTCCTCGACGAGTTCTACTGGCTGAACAAGGACGACCCCAACTTCTCCCTGCAGCGGGTCACCGAGAACCAGGGGCAGGACGCTCACACCGACGGGCTGTTCGCTCTCAGTGACCGTGCGCAGAAGGACATCTTGAGGATCTTCCTCGCTACTCGCGAGGAGATGGAGGGCAAACGCATCAGCGAGGTCTTCAGCCGAGACTTCCTGGACAGCCACTTCTGGCTGTACTGGCGCACGATGTTCGCCTTCGAGGAGTGGCACAGCGCCCTGGAGATGAAGCTGTACCTGCACCGCTTCGTGCACCATGTGGGCGGTCTTCCCGACCTGTCCACTCTGAAGTTCACCAAGTACAACCAGTACGAGTCGCTCGTTCTCCCGCTGACCCG
Organism: Streptomyces sp. CA189; assembly: GCF_056428985.1. Taxonomy (NCBI): domain Bacteria; kingdom Bacillati; phylum Actinomycetota; class Actinomycetes; order Kitasatosporales; family Streptomycetaceae; genus Streptomyces; species Streptomyces sp. CA189. Next base: position 62,617 of record NZ_JBWJVM010000008.1, read on the forward strand.
GTGGCTGGTCGGCCAGGGAGTGACTTTCCAACTCGACACCGAGGTCACCGACATCGGCTTCGACATCACCTCGGACCGCAAGCAGGCGACCCGCATCCACTGGATCTCCGCCGGAGGGGTGGGGGGATGCGACCTCGGCGCGGACGACCTCGTCTTCACCACGATCGGTTCCCTCACCGAGAACTCGGACAACGGTGACCACTACACCGCGGCCCGCCTGGACGAGGGCCCGGCCCCGGCATGGGATCTCTGGCGGAAGATCGCGAGCCACGATGATTCGTTCGGCCGCCCCGAAGTGTTCTGCGGCAACATTTCCGAGAGCAAATGGGAGTCGGCCACCCTCACCACACTCGACTCGCGGATCCCGAAGCTGATTCAGAGGATCGCCAAACGCGACCCGTTCAGCGGCAAGGTCGTGACGGGTGGCATCGTCACCATCAGGGATTCCAGCTGGCTCATGAGTTGGACGGTCAACCGGCAGCCCCACTTCAAACAGCAGCCGTCCGACCAGATCGTCGTGTGGCTCTACGGGCTGTTCACCGACCGCCCCGGCGACTACGTGAAGAAGCCGATGCAGGACTGCACCGGGGAAGAGATCACCCAGGAGTGGCTCTACCACCTCGGCGCCCCCACCGACGAGATCGCTGAACTCGCGGCGAACGGCGCTACGTGCGTGCCGGTGATGATGCCCTACGTCACCGCCTTCTTCCTGCCCCGCCGGGCCGGGGACCGCCCGGACGTGGTACCCAGGGGAGCGGTGAACTTCGCGTTCATCGGCCAGTTCGCCGAGACCACCCGTGACACGATCTTCACCACCGAATACTCCGTACGCACGGGCATGGAAGCCGCCTACCAACTGCTCGGCATCGACCGCGCCGTACCGGAGGTGTTCAACTCCACCTACGACATCCGCAGGCTGCTGGAAGCCGTCGGCCGGCTGCGGGACGGCGCGACACTCCACCTGCCGGGCCCCGAGATCCTCCGCAAGCACCTGCTGCGCAAGCTGGACTCGACCGAGATCGGGGAACTGCTGACGGAATTCGGCCTCATCGCGACACCAGATGGCCGAGCCCCGCTCATGCGCGGCGTCGGCGGTCAGCCCGGCGGCGAATGAGGCCAGGCCGCACTGCTCGTCGGCGCAAACGTCGGCGATCGCCCCAGCCGGTCGCCCTCGCGGTTGGTCATGACGGTCGCGCAGGTCCGGACGCGGCCCGGGTCTTCGGAGGCGGTCGGGCGAGTCTCGGGTCGGCTCCGGAGCAGTGTCAAGGACCGAACATCCCCTGAGGTCAGTTGAGTTGTATCCGACCGGAGATGAGTCCCCGCAAACCGGACGGATCGAGGGCCTAGAGTGACCGCTATGTCTGACGAGGTGTTTCCCCTGGGGGCCGATGTCGAGGGGATCGGGGCGCGGATGCTGCGTCTGCGTACCGAGCGGCAGGTCACCCAGTCCTATCTGGCGGGGGAGCTGTTCACCCGCGCCTACGTCTCGTCGATCGAGGGGGGCAAGCGCACCCCGTCACCCCGAGCGACTTCCCACTTCGCCGAGCGCCTCGGCGTCACCATGGAAGACCTGTGTTACCGGTACGAGCCGGGCCGGCGCCGGGATCTGTGGACCGTGCTCACCGAAGCCCGGCTCGCACTGTCCCTGGGCGAGGTGGAGCGCTCCATACAGAGCTACCAGGACGTCGTCACCGCGGCCGAATTCCATGGCGACCCGGAGCTCGGCGCCGCCGGACGGTGCGGCCTGGGCCTGGTGGCGCGGCACCAAGGAGACCCGGCCCGCGCGCTTGGCCTGTTCACCGAAGCCGAAGCCCTGCTGGCGGGCCGACCGCTGGACATCCGGCTGCAGGCCGTGATCGGGCAGATGGGATCATTGTTCGCCCGCGGAGACATCAGCGGCGCCCTCGCACTCGCCGAGGAGAACCTGCGCACCGCCCGCCTGACCCGCCAGACCACCGCGGACTTCGCACTGCGCGCGGCGACCGTTCTGCCCCTTGTCGAGCGCGGGGATCTCGATCAGGCGTCGGCCGCAGCGAACGCCGCTCTGGAAATAGCCCCACGAGTGAAGGATCCCGAAGTCCTGGCGCAGGGCTATTACCACATCAACCGCGTCCTGACGGCGACGGCACGGTATGAGGAAGCACGGCAGGTACTGGCCCGCGCACTGGCCCTCTACGAGCACCTGCGCATGCGCACCGAGACCGGCATGTGCCACTTCGCCCACGGGTATCTCTGCGCCCGGCAGGGTGACCTCGAGCATGCCCGGGACAGCCTCCGTCACGCGGGGGCCGTCTTCGCCGAGACGCGGGCGGTGCCGCGCCAGGTCAACGCCCTGGCCGAACTCGCCGAAGTCCTGCGCCGCCTGAAGCAAGCGGACGAGGCCGCCGCCCTCCTCGATCAATGCCGCGCACTGTCCGAGCAGTACCACGATCCCGAACAGGCCGCCGAACTGGACCGCGTCGGGGCGCAGATCGCCGTGGATCGCGGGGACACGGCGGGCGGCGAGGCGCTGTTCCGCTCGGCCATCGACCGCTACCAGGGCCTCGGCGCCGCGCTGGAAGTAGCCACGACCTGCCGAATCCTGGGCGACATGCTGATCCACCGGGGGCGCACCGACGAGGGAGCGGCCATCTATCGCCGCGGCCTGATGTCCCTGGAAAAGTAGCGATCGGGAGGAACGCCACCCAGCGCCTCTTCGGTTCGCCTCCGCCCGCGTCAACAAGGCGCTGTCGATACAGGTCTCTTGACGGTGCATCACGTGGAGGGCACACTTCCATCTGCGAGGTAACAGCACTCGATATCCCTGTTGACACACCTGGCGCGGCCACCGGATTCCCGCTTCCGCCGTCTCGGACGCGAGAGCCTCGGCCCGGGGCGTCACGGCCCATGGGGGGTAACAGGGGTCCCGACGAGTGCTGTTGCCTCGCCGCCTCACCCGGCACCAACGCACCTCGCGCCACGCCGTGCCCTCACTCAGGCGCGGCGCCCATAGCCCGTACGTGTCCGTAACCCGGTCAACGAAAGGTCTGGTGCACCACATGCGTCCCCTCACGCGCCGACTGAGCGCTCTCGTCCCGATTGTCATGCTCACGGCAGGAATGCAGGTCGCGGGTTTCCCCGCACACAGCGCGGCCTCCCCCGCCGCGGGTGATGTCCGGCTGGCCGCGGCCGCCACCGCGATCTCCGACAGCTGGATCGTCGTCCTCAAGCAGAACACCCGCTCCACCGACGTCGCGGGAGAACTGGCCCGCCTCGGGGGCGGCCGCCTCACCCACGTCTACCGCAGCGCGCTCAACGGCTTCTCCGTGAAGATGACCCAAGCGCAGGCCCGCGCACTCGCCGCCGACCCGCGCGTCGCCTACGTCGAGCAGGACGCGGCGGTGACCGCCACGGCGACGCAGCCCAACGCGACCTGGGGCATCGACCGGATCGACCAGCGCAACCTCCCGCTCAGCGGCACGTACACGTACAACACCACCGCCTCCAACGTGCGCGTCTACGTCATCGACACGGGGCTGCGCACCTCGCACGCCGAGTTCGGCGGCCGGGCCTCGATCGGTACCGACACCGTCGGCGACGGCCAGAACGGCAACGACTGCAACGGCCACGGCACGCATGTCGGCGCCACCGCCGCCGGCTCCACCTACGGCGTGGCCAAGGCCGCGTCCGTGATCGGCGTCAGGGTCCTGAACTGTGAGGGATCCGGAAGCAATTCCGGTGTGATCGCGGGCGTGGACTGGGTCACCGCCAACGCGATCAAGCCCGCCGTCGCCAACATGAGTCTCGGCGGCGGCGCCAACACCTCGGTCGACAACGCGGTCAAGAACTCAGTCGCCTCCGGGATCACCTACTCGCTCGCGGCCGGCAACGGCAACTTCCTGGGCCAGCCGCAGAACGCCTGCAACTCCTCCCCGGCACGGGTCGCGGAAGGCATCACGGTCGGCGCAACCGACAGCGCCGACAAGCGCGCCTCCTGGTCCAACTACGGCACCTGCCTCGACCTGTTCGCGCCCGGTGTGAGCATCACCTCCGCCTGGAAGGACAGCAACTCCGCCACCAAGACCATCAGCGGCACCTCGATGGCCGCCCCGCACGTGGCCGGCGCCGCCGCCCTGTACCTGGCGAACAACACCTCGGCCACGCCCGCCCAGGTCCGTGACGCCCTCGTCAACGGAGCCACCAACGGCAAGGTCCAGGACCCCAAGACCGGTTCGCCGAACAAGCTCCTCTACACCCTCTTCTGAGCCTTGTGAGCCCCGGCCGGGTCCGTCACCCGCCCCGGGGCTCCGCCCAGAAGAACCCTGGTCTCCTGGCGGGCGGGCGTCACATGTCCCCGCACCCCGCCCGCCGGGCGCCACCAGTCCTGCCCCCACCTCCAGGAGAGACCATGCGAATCCGCATGCGCAGCAAGAGATCCGCCGCGCTCGCCGCCTTACTCGTCCTCGCCATCGCGACCCCGCTCACCGTCTCCGCGACAGCGGCCCCACCGCCCCGGCCCTCCACCGCGACCGTCGACGAGGACATCCGGCAGTATCTGGTCGACGGCCCCTCCACCAGCGCCGCACGCACCGTGCTCGCCGCCACCGGCGTCTCCATCGACGAGGTGGACGCCCGGTCGGTGGTCATCAGCGCCGACACACTGCAAGCCAAACAGCTGCGCGCACAGGGGTACTCGCTCAAGGCCGTGCCCGGCCCGACGGCGCACTCCCACGACGGCGGAGTGGGGGCCATGGACTTCCCGTCCGCCGACTCGAAGTACCACAACTACGCCGAGGCGATGGCCGAGATCGACCAGCGGATCGCCCAGTACCCGAGCACCATGAGCAAGCGGGTGATCGGCAAGTCCTACGAGGGCCGGGACATGATCGCCATCAAGATCAGCGACAACGTCGGGACGGACGAGAACGAGCCCGAGATCCTCTTCACCGCCCACCAGCACGCCCGTGAGCACCTGACCGTCGAGATGGCCCTCTACCTGCTGCGCGAGTTCGGTGAGGACTACACCACCGACTCCCGCATCGCGGGCGCCGTCAACGGGCGCGAGATCTGGATCATCCCCGACCTCAACCCGGACGGCGGCGAGTACGACATCTCCACCGGCTCCTACAAGAACTGGCGCAAGAACCGCCAGCCCAACGCCGGATCCACGGCCATCGGCACGGACGAGAATCGCAACTGGGACTACAAGTGGGGCTGCTGCGGCGGCTCCTCCTCCAGTAAATCCTCGGACACCTACCGAGGCGCCGCCCCCGAATCCGCCCCCGAGGTGAAGGTCGTCTCCGACTTCGTCCGCTCCCGTGTGGTGGGCGGGAAGCAGCAGATCACCGCCGGCATCGACTTCCACACCTACAGCGAACTGGTGCTGTGGCCCTTCGGCTACACCAACGCCGACACCGGCCCGGGCATGACCCAGGACGACCGCGACGCCTTCGCGACCGTCGGCCAGAAGATGGCCGCCAGCAACGGCTACACCGCCGAACAGTCCAGCGACCTGTACATCACCGACGGATCCATCGACGACTACCTCTGGGGCACCCAAAGGATCTTCGGCTACACCTTCGAGCTCTACCCCAAGAGCGCCTGGACCGGCGGCTTCTACCCGCCCGACGAGGTCATCGAACGTGAAACGAGCCGCAACCGTGACGCCGTCCTGCAGTTGATCGAGAACGCGGACTGCATGTACCGCTCCATCGGCAAGCAAGCCCAGTACTGCCCCGCCTCCTAGCCCGCCGCCCGGTACCTCACCGACACCGTCGTGCGGCATGGCGCCGGGCCGGCACCCTCCCCGCGCCGGCACCATCCGCTGTCAGCCGCACGACGGCCCCCCCACCCCAGGAGACAGTGATGCGACGCCGCCCCCTCTTCCTCACGGCCGCCGTCCTCGCCGCGATGGTCGGTCTCTCGACGCAGAGCCCTGCCCTCGGAGCGCAGTCCGCGGCCGCGGGCCCCGACCCGATCGTGTTCGTCCACGGCTGGAACTCCAGCGGCTCCACTTGGGACACCATGGCCGGCCGGTTCAAGACCGACGGATGGCCCGCCAGTCACGTCAGCCAGTGGACGTACAACACCAGCCAGTCCAACGCCACGACCGCATCCCAGCTCGCCCAGGAAATCGACCGCGTCCTGGCCGCCACCGGAGCGGCCAAGGTGGACGTGATCACCCACTCCATGGGCGGCCTCTCCTCCCGCCACTACCTCAAGAACCTCGGCGGCGACACCAAGGTCGACGCCTGGATCTCCCTCGGCGGGCCCAACCACGGCACCGACACCGCCTACTTCTGCGGCGGAGCCTCCTGCACCGAAATGCGCCCCGGCTCCACCTTCCTGAACGCCCTCAACTCCGGCGACGAAACCCCCGGCACCTCCCGGTACGCCACATGGTGGTCGGCGTGCGACAGCGTCATCAACCCCGACAGCAGCGTCCCCCTCAGCGGCGCGACCAACACCAAGACGGCCTGCCTCAGCCACGGCGAACTGCGCACCGACCAGACCGTCTACAGCCAAGTCAAGACCTTCGTCGGCTGACACACGCCCACGCTCCGCGCCACCCGGATCAGGTTCTACGGGCCTGTCGCCGTGCTCACCGCGCCCGGGGGCCCGCATCAGGACGACGCCGAGAAGGGGAGCACAACCGATGCCGGACAGTGCCGGTGGGGCACGGATGCTGGAACCGCTGGGTGTGGGTGGTGTGGAGGGCTCCGTCTACATGCACGTACTCTCCGAACGCAACAGCACTGTGGCCGATCTTGCGGGTCGTACCGGCATGGCTCCCGGCCGGGTGCGCAGAGCGCTGGCCGCTCTGGTGGAGGCCGGACTCGTCACCCGGGTCGCCGGCAAGCCCGTCCGCTACCTGCCCGCCCCGCCGGACGTGGCGGTCGACGCTCTGGTCCGGCGCCGCCAGCAGGAGCTGGAGCAGGTTCGTGGCCACGCGAGAGCCCTGGCCGATCAGCTGCGGGAGGCTCCGCGGAGCCGTGTCGACATGGTCGAAATGGTCGAAGGCGAGCAGGCCGTGGTGGAGCACGTACTGAGGCTCCAGCTCGGGGCGAGGCGGGAAGTGCTCATCGTCGACTGTCCTCCCTACCTCTACCGGCCGACCGCGGGGAACCCGCAGGAATCGCAGTCCATGCGTCGCGGTGTCACGTACCGGGCCATCTACCACGCACCCATGCTGGAAGAACCGGGCCGTATGGACGACCTGTTGGCCAATATCGCCGCGGGCGAGCGGGCGCGCGTACTCCCTGCGGTGCGAATGAAAATGGTCATCGCCGATGGACGGCAGGCGTTGATCCCGGTCAGTTTCGACGCCACCGAACTGAGCAGTCTGATCCTGGTCCACGCGTCGCCGCTGCTGACCGCCCTCGTGACATCGTTCGAGCATCTCTGGGCGCAGGCCGTACCCGTGTCCGGTGGCCAGAACGGCGTCGAGCCGGGCAAGTCGGACCGCGACATGCTCACCATGCTCGCCGCCGGCATGAAGGACCGGGCCATCGCAAGGGCGCTGGGCATCACGGAGCGCAGCGTCACCCGGCGGGTCGCCCACCTACTGAAGACGCTCGGCGCGGAAACACGTTTTCAGGCGGCGCTGCGGGCGGCCAAGCTGGGCTGGCTCTAGTGCTGTGACCGGAAAGGTTCACCGTGTCACGGCGCCCGGCACGGCACCTCGCCGCGTTGTCGGACCACGACGGTACGTCCAGTACGAGTCGGGGTCCTCCGCCTTGCGATGCACCGCACCGGACACCGCGACCCGGCAAACCTTCCCGGCCACAGCACTAGACCTGTCGCGCCCCTCTTCGCGTCGGCGGTGCCCGCCCGGCAGCCGGCCCCGGCAAGGGCGTGTCCGCTACCCGTCGAACGTCTGCTTTCAGACCCAGTAGATGACCTGCACATGACACCACCCCCTCATAGAGTGCGCCTCACCCCACCCCCGCAGTGTTTCGAGAAGGGGCACAACAGCGTGATACGAAGAGTGTTCGCATGCTGCGTCACAGCCGCCAGTACCTTCCTCTTCACCTTCGCATGGGCCGCCCCGGCGCAGTCGCAGCCGGAGCTGTCGTCTCAGCAGTCCCACTACATCGTGACGTTCAAGAGCTCGGTGGCCGACCCCGCCGGTCTCGCCGACGAGCAGGTCCGCCGGCATGACGGCTCGGTGAAGTCCGTCTACCGGCACGCCCTGAAGGGCTACTCCGCGAAGCTCCCCGCTTCGTCGGTCACACGCCTGCGGTCCGACCCGCGGGTCGCCTCCGTCGAGCTTGACCAAGTGGTCACCATCACCGCGCAGACCGTGCCGACCGGGGTGCAGCGGATCTTCGCCGACGAGAACGCCGACCTCGACATCGACGGCGTGGACGACGTCCGGACCGACGCCGACATCGCGATCCTGGACACCGGTATCGACCACGACCACCCCGATCTGGACGTGGTCGGACGCACCAACTGCGCCTACGGATTCGTGGGCTGCAACGACAACGACACAGAATCCGCCATGGACGACAACCACGGTCACGGCAGCCACGTGGCCGGCTCCGCGGCGGCGATCGACAACGGGATCGGCGTCGTCGGCGTAGCACCCGGCGCCCGGCTGTGGTCGGTCAAGGTCCTCAACGACTCGGGCAGCGGCTCCTTCAGCGACATCGCGGAAGGCCTCGACTGGGTGGCCGCCCGATCGACGACGATCGAGGTCGCCAACCTGAGCCTGGGCTGCGAGTGCACCAGCGAGGCCATCTCCACCGCCATCACCAACCTGGTGGACAAGGGCGTCGTCGTCGTGGTGGCCGCGGGCAACAACGGCAAGAACGCATCCACCTTCTTCCCGGCCAACCACCCCGATGTGATCACCGTCTCAGCACTCGCCGACTTCAACGGCGCCCCTGGCGGCGGCGCCGCCTCGACCTGCCGGGCAGAGACCGACGACACCCTGGCCGACTTCTCCAACTTCGGGTCCACCGTGGAGATCGCGGCCCCTGGCACGTGCATCTACTCGACCTCCCTGGACGGTGGCTACAGCACGCTGTCGGGCACATCCATGGCCAGTCCGCACGTCGCCGGCGCTGCCGGCTACTACGCCGGCCTGGACAACCCGAACAACCGGGCCGACGTGCTGAAGATCCGCGATGACCTCATCTTCTCAGCGAACTCCGGCTGGACCGACGACTCCGGCGACGGTGTGAAGGAACCGCTCCTCGACGTAGCCGCGCCGTCCGACCCGACCCAGCCCAGAGCAGGGTTCACCGCCACCTGCGGGCCGACCAACTGCACCTTCGACGCATCCGGCTCCACCGATGACGGCGCCATCACCACGTACACGTGGACGTTCGGCGACGGATCCACCGGCAGCGGCAAGACCGCCTCGCACACCTACGCCCCGGACAAGGTGTACACCGTCACCCTGAAGGTCACCGACAACACCGGCAAGACCGACGAGACCAGCCAGGGCATCGTCGTCGGCAACCCGCCGCCCACCGCTTCCTTCGCCGGCAGCTGCGGCAGCCCGCGCGTCTGCACCTTCGACGCCTCCGCCTCCAGTGATCCCGGCGGATCGGTCAGCAGCTACGCGTGGACGTTCGGAGACGGCACCACCGGCACCGGAAAGGCGCTCTCGCACACGTTCCCCGCCCCCGGCGGCGGCACCTACACCGTGAAGCTGACGGTCACCGACAACCAGGGCAAGACCGCCACCACAACCAAGACGATCACCGCCCCGCCCAACAAGCTGCCGGTCCCCGCGATCAGCGCGGGATCCTGCCTGGCGTCCACGCATAGCTGCTACCTCAACGGGTACCAGACGTCAGACCCTGACGGCGGCTTGGCCTCCACGTTCACCTACAAGTGGGAGTTCGGCGACGGCACGACCGCCGCCGGCGTCAGCGTCCATCACAGGTTCCCCGCCGCCGGCACGTACACCGTCAAGCTCACCGCCACTGACGACGAAGGCACCAGCGCCTCCACGACGAAGTCGGTCGTCGTCCCGTAATCCCGAGATCAACAGTGCCGAGGTGGCGGGGCGCTCGCGCCCCGCCCCTTGCTTGATCAGCACCTTGAGCGCGCTGACACCGTGGTGTTCGACGTGCCCACGTCCACGCCTTGCTGCGCTGCGGAACGCCACAGGAGCTCGCCGGGCAACCGTCGGGTTGAACTGAGGGCCGTCAAGCGGAGGGTGCAAGGGGATGAGGGCGGCCAGCAGCACGCTGGGTCCCGATCGATGCTGCCCGGCAGCAGGGTGTTGATCGCCTCTGGTCCACCGGCAGGCGGAGTCGATGGCCACGGCGAACATGCCATCCCGGTGTTCAGCGGCCGAGCGTCTCCGCCACGGCGGCGGTGAAGCCCGGGGGGACGGCCACGTCCGTCAGGGACCAGCCCGGCACGCCGTTCGCCGGGGTGTCGCCCGTGCCCAGGTAGTCGAGGGCGAGACCCCGGGCGAGACCGATGCCCAGGCCCTTGAGGTACGCCTCCTTGCGGACCCAGACGCGGCCGAAGGCCTCGGGGCGCTCCTCCGGGGGCAGGGCCGCCAGCTCCGCGGCCTCCCGAGGGTGCAGCTGCCCGGCGAGCTCGCGTACGGCCACTGCCGGGACCAGCCTCTCCACATCGGCTCCCACCGGTACCGGGCCCACCGCGATCAGCGCGAGCCGGTCGCTGTGCGACAGGGAGAAGTGGACGGGCCCGTCTTCGGACACCGGCCGTCCGTGGGGGCCGCCGCACGAGGGGCACGGTGCGCGGGTGATCCGTACCCGGCCCGGGGCGAGGTCCAGCCAGGACCCGAGCACGACCCGCAGCGCCACGTGGGCGGCGACGTAGCGGCGGCCGTCCTCCTCGCGCACGAAGGCGGCCGCCCGCCGGTGCTCGGCCGGGTCCAGGGCCTCCGGGGCCAGCCGGGCCGCCGCGCCGTCCCGGTCGTCGGTGTCCACCAGCCAGACGGCCGTCGACGAGGCCGACGGCGCCCGCGCGGCGGTCGGGGACTGCGAACCGATCGTGAGGACATGGGGTTTGAGCACGATCGGTTCGTTCTCCTCGGTCCGGCGCCGGCGCCGGCGCCGGTGCGGGCTGTGGCAGGGCTGGGTATCAGTGTGCCGCGCTTTTCACGAGCGTGGCGATCTTCGCCTCGTCCTCGGCCGTCAGCCGCGTCAGGGCGTAGGAGGTTGGCCACATGGAGCCCTCGTCGAGGAACGCCTGGTCGCTGAAGCCGAGCGTCGCATAGCGCGCCTTGAACTTCTCCGCGCTCTGGAAGAAGCAGACCACCTTGCCGTCCCGGGCGTACGAGGGCATCCCGTACCAGAGCTTCGGCGCGAGGCCGGGCGCGCTCGCCTTGACGACGGCGTGGATGCGCTCCGCCATGACCCGGTCGGAGCCCTGCATTTCGGCGATCTTCGCGACCACGTCGGCTTCCTCCGCTGCCGCCTTGTCGGCGCGCGATCCGCGGCGGGCCGCCGCCTTCAGCTCCTTGGCGTGGTCCTTCATCGCGGCTCGCTCCTCGTCCGTGAACCGCGCGGACGTGTCGGCGGCGGGGGTCTTGGCGGAAGTCGTGGTCTCGGCCGGCTTGCGGGTGTTCGTCATGGCGGTGTTCCTCCCGGGAGTTGGGGTGATGGCCTGGATTGTCATACTAGGAAGCGAGGCGGTCGGCGCCCGTCATCCCCACGCGCCGGCGATCTGGCGGGTCGTGGCGTTGAGCCGGTTGAACAGGTTGGTGACACCGATCATCAGGACGAGCGCGGCCAGCTGCTTCTCGTCGAAGTAGGTGGCGGCCGTGTCCCAGACCTCGTCGCTCACCGCGTCGGGACGGTCGGCCAGCCGGGTCGCGGCCTCGGCGAGCAGCAGGGCGGCCCGCTCCTCTTCGGTGAAGTACGGGGTCTCGCGCCAGACGGCGACCGTGGCCAGCCGCTCGTCGCTCACCCCGGCCTTGCGGGCCGACTTGGCGCCGCCGTCCACACAGGCGCTGCACCCGTTGATCTGGCTCACCCGCAGGTGCACCAGCTCCAGGATCTGCCCGTCCACTCCACCGGAGTGCACGGCCTTGAAGATCTCCTGGATGGGCTGCATCGCGCCGGACAGGACGACCGCGGGGTTCTGCATACGGGACTGCATCTCGGTGTGCTCCTCTACTGGCGTTCGGTCCTCCGGGTTCCCGGTCCTCCGGGTTCCCGGCTCCCCCTCGGGGTGTGACTCCATGACAGCCGCAGCGGCCCGCCGCGGCGATGGCGGTGGGACACCCCGGGACAGCCGGAACATCCTTGACCAGCGGATATGCGGCCCGGGATAATTCGGGCGCGGCGGGACAGAGATACGGGGGGAACCGTGGACATGGAACGGCGGTCGGCCGGGGCCGACCCGCAAGAGGAGCTGGCCGCGCGGCTGCGGCTGCTCCAGGAGCTGTCCGGGCTCGGGGTACGGGCCCTCGCGAGGGACGCGGGACTCAGCTCCTCCTCGCTCTCGCGCTACCTCAGCGGCCAGACCGTGCCGCCCTGGCCCGCGGTGGTCGCCCTCTGCCGACTGGTCAAACGCGATCCGCGCCCGCTGCGCCCCCTCTGGGAACTCGGGTCCGCCAATCCGCTGCCGGCGCCCCCGAAGGCCAGCCGCCAGGTCCAGCCGAGGCCCCGCAACGATCTGCCGCGCGACGTACCCGACTTCACCGGGCGAGAGGCCCAACTCGTCGCCGTGCTCGGCGCGGTGGACAGCCACCGGGGTGCCGTCGTCGACGGCATGGCGGGCGTGGGCAAGACCTGCCTGGCCGTGCACGCCGCCCACCGGCTCGCCGCCGACTACCCGGACGCCCAGCTCTACGTGGACCTGCACGGCTTCACCGAGGGCCGGGACCCCCTCGATCCCGACTCCGCGCTGCGGATGCTGCTCGGGGCGCTCGACGTGCCGTCCGAGAGGGTCCCGCAGGAGGGCCTGGAACAGCTGGCGGCGTGCTGGCGCGCGGAACTGGCGGGCCGGCGGGCCCTGGTGGTCGTCGACAACGCCGCCGACGCGGACCAGGTCCGCCCGCTGCTCCCCGGCGCCGGTGACTCCGTCGTCCTGATCACGAGCCGCAACCGGCTGCTGGGCCTGGACGAGGTGCCCCCGGTGTCACTGGACGTGCTCAGCCCGCGGGAGAGCGCGGAGCTGCTGGCCCGGGCCAGCGGGGACACCGGCGGCCCCGAAGGCCGGCTGGCCCGCGAACCGGAGTCCGCCGCCGAGGTGCTGCGGCTGTGCGGCCACCTGCCGCTGGCCCTGCGGCTGGCCGCGGCCCGGCTGCGGCACCGGCCGGGCTGGACGGTGGGCATCCTCGTGGAGCGGCTGGCGGAGGGGGCGAGCGAGTTCGACACCGCGTTCGCCATGTCCGTACGGCAACTGGACCGGTCCCAGGCCCGGTTGTTCCGGATGCTGGGCCTGCTGCCCGGCGGCTCCTTCGACGTGTACGCGGCCGCGGCCCTGGCGGACGTACCGCTGTCCGGCGCCCGGGCGATGCTGGAGGACCTGGTCGACGCGCACCTGGTCCAGCAGCCCACGGCCGGCCGCTACCGGCTGCACGACCTGGTGCACCAGCACGCGCGCGGCGCCTGCGCGGAGCAGGACTCCCCGGCCGAGCGGGAGCGCGCGCTCGGCCGCTTCCTCGACTACTTCGTGCACGCGGCGGCCGCGGCCGACGCCGCGATGCCGGTCCTCTCGCCGGGCCGGCCCCCCACCGCGGGCCGGCCCCCGGCCGCACTGCCGCGGTTCGCCGACAAGAACGCGGCCTGCGCCTGGCTCGTCTCGGAGTACGAGACGATGATCGCCGCCTTCGAGACGGCGGTCGCCGTCGGGGCGGACGCGCACGTGTGCGAGCTGCCGCGCTTCCTGCGGGCGTACTTCGCACGGCGCTGCGGAACGACCCACCTCAACCACCTCTTCGAGCGCTCGCTGGCCGCCGCCGAACGCCTGGGCGACCCGCTGCGCCTGGCCGAGGCCTACAGCGACCTGGGCTTCGCGCGCTACAACGCGGGCCGGATGGCCGAGGCCGCGGCCGCGTACGAGGCGGCCGGACTCCGGGTCGCGCAGACGGGCGACACCCGCTCGGAAGCCGAACTGGCCCTGCGCCGCGGCTATCTGAGCTGGGACCGGGGGAGCGCCGAGGAGCCGCTCGAACTCTTCCGGCTGGCCGGAAAGCTCTACGGGGAAGCCGGCCTCCCGGCGGGCACGGCCCACGCGGCCGCCTCGGAGGCCTGGGCGCTGCTGCAACTCGGAGACCGCGAGGAGGCGGCGCGACGGGCCCGGGAGGTGCTGGACGTCTCCCACCCGGACCCCGCGTGGCCGCCCACCCTGACGGCCCGCATCACCCTCGGCATGGCCATCGCCGGGGAGGCGCCCGAGGAGGCGTCGGAGCACCTGCACCGGGCGCTGGCGCTGGCCCGCGAGGACGGGCACGTGAACAACGAGGCGTGGTCCCTCAACTGCCTGGGCGTCGGGCTGCGCCGGATGGGCCGGTACGAGGAGGCCCTGGCCAGCCACCGGGAGGCGTTCGCGCTGCTCGACGAGCTCTTCGAGGAACACTGGAAGGTCCGGTTCCTGGGCGGCTACGCCGAGACCTGCCGGCTCGCCGGCCTGCCCGAGGAGGCCCTGCGCCTGCACCGGCAGACGCTGGAGCTGGCCCCCGGGCTCGGCTACCGGCACGAGGAGGCGCTGGCCCACGAGGGGATCGCGGTCCTGCGCGACGACACGGACCCGGCGGCGGCCGCCGAGCACCGCACGGCGGGGCTGGCCGTCCTGGAGGAGCTCGGCGCCGGGGCGAGCTGAGCGGATCGTCCCGATGCTGTTGCAGGACTCCGGCCGGTCCTGACAGCCTGGTTCCCGAGCCGGCCCGACCAGGGGCCGGCCGGACCCGGGGGGACCAGCATGAACGTCAGAACCGCCGCCATAGCCGCCACCGCAGCCTTGGCCCTGGCCGGGCTGGGTGCGGGCCCGGCCTTCGCGGACAACCACAGCAGCGTCGCGCCGCAGGGCCAGGGCGGGACGTCCGGGGAGCAGGGCGCGCAGTACGTGCAGGGGGATCAGGGCCCGCAGTTCCTCCACATGGCGGACGGCGCCTACGAGCACTAGGCCGTCTCCGGCCCCCAGCCGTTGGGGCAGGGGGCCGGAGACCCCGTGGCAGGGCCGTATGCATAGGCCACGAAGTCCTTGAGCTCCGGTCCCCAGTAGGGCCACGCGTGGTCGCCCGCGCCCCGGCAGTAGCGGTGGGTGACCGCGCGGTCCTTCAGGTCCTGGTGGAGCGCCGCGGTCATGGCGCCGATCTCCTTCTCGCCGGTACCGCCGGTGCCGCCGGCGTACAGGGCCATCTTCCCGCCGTACGGGGCGTACGCGCCGTCGAGCGCCAGGTTGACCGGGTTCTGCCCGGGCCAGGTGCTCGGCGGGCCGAAGACCGTGGCCATCCGGTACGGGGTGTCGCCCGTCACGCGGAACTTCCCGTCGAACAGGCCGGTCCACAGGATCGAAGCCCCCACCTGCCAGGTGGAGTTGGTGATGATGCTCTGCGCGCCCGGGTCGTAGATGTCCGTGCCGGGCGAGAAGGCACCGACGGCGGAGAACAGCTCCGGGTGGCGGCCGGCGTAGCGCAGGGCCCCGTAGCCGCCCATCGAGACACCCGCGACCGCCCGCCCGGACGCCGCCCGCACGGTGTTGAAGTTGGCGTCGATCCACGGGACCAGTTGCTGGATGTGGAAGGTCTCCCACTGCGGGGCGAAGAAGCCGTCCGTGTGCCCGGGCCAGTCGCTGTACCAGCCGGCCTTGCCGCCCTCCGGCATCACGACGATGCCCTCGAAGGCCGAGTCCTCCAGGTTCGCCGTGACGTTGCCCTCGTCGGTCTTGGACCACTGCTCCACGTCGCCCGAGCCGCCGTGCAGCAGGTAAAGCACGGGGTAGGGGCGGGCCGGGTCCCGCCGGTAGTCCTCCGGCAGCAGGATCCGTACCCGTACCGGCACCTGGACCGGATCGATCGACGGGGTGCCGCCGTGCGCGGCGAAGACCGCCGAGGTGGTCACGGAGGCGTCGCCCATGCGTTCGCTCTGCCCGGCGGCCGCCGACCAGGTCCGCAGGGTGAGCCCGGCGGCGTTGGGCGCGGGCAGGGAGGGCAGGACGGACGCGGCGCCCACGGGGGCGGCGGGCGCGGTGACCACGAGCGCGGCCGCGGCGGTGGCGGCGGTCGCGAGGAGGGCCGCGGCGCGGCGGAGGGGGAGGAAGGGGCGGCGGTGGCGGCGCATGAGGGGCTCCCAGACGGTGGTGTGGGGGAGGGGGAGGGGGAGAGGGAGGGGGAGGGCCGGGCCCGGCCGGTGTAGCACGGGCGGTCGGAGCCCACCAGGCGGTGGGCCGGTTCCGGTCCTCACCGCCCGCTGCCGCCGTGTGCCCGGCGGCGCGTTCACCCGCGGTCCACCCGGGGTCCGGCCGCCCGCCGGGTCCGGCGGTGGGGATTGTCAGCCGGGCGTGCTTTGCTGGAGGCATGATCGATGAATTCCTCGCCCGGAACCTGCCCGACGTCGACGAAGCCGTTCGCAAAGCGGCCGCGATCGAGATCATGCCGAGATTCCGCCAGCTCGCCGATCACGAGGTGGACCAGAAGAGCGGCCCGCACGACCTGGTGACCGACGCCGACCGCAAGGCGGAGGAGTACCTCACGGCCGCCCTGACGCGGCTGCTGCCGGGCTCCGCGGTGGTGGGCGAGGAAGCGGTGCACGCCGACCCGGGGGTGTACGCGGCGCTGCGCGCCGACGCCCCGGTGTGGATCGTGGACCCCGTCGACGGGACCCGGCAGTTCGTGCACGGGGACCCGGCGTTCTGCACCCTGGTCGCGCTCGCGCACCGCGGGGAGCTCCTCGCCTCCTGGACCTTCGCCCCGGCGCTGGAGGAGATGGCCACCGCCGTGCGCGGACAGGGCGCGTACGTCAACGGCGAGCGGATCCTGAGCGGTTCGCCGCAGCCCGGCGCCGAGCTGCGGGTCGCGACCGCCCACCCGCTGTACACCACCGAGGACGAGCGGCGCGTCCTGGCGCGCCTCGACGTTCCCGGGGTGGTCTCCCGAGCCTGTGGTTCGGCGGGCCTGGAGTACCTGAAGGTGGCCCGGGGAGAGATGGACGGCCTGGCCTTCAACTGGCCCTCGGCCTGGGACCACGCGGCCGGGCTGCTCCTGGTCGCCGAGGCGGGCGGCTCCCAGAGCACCGTCGACGGGGTCCCCTTCCGGGTGGACCGGGACAACGCGCTGCCGTTCGCGGTCGGCCGGGACGAGGCCACGGCCGTACGGATCCGGGAGCTGCTGCGGGGCGCATGACCCCGCGGCCGACCCGGCGGCTGAGCCCAGGGCGAACGGAATCGGCGCAGCTCGCGGAGCCCGCCTATGGACAGGCGCAATACCCTGGGGGCGGTGGCGCCGCCGGACGAAGGAGTCGCAAGTGCCGTCGATCCTCGATGCGGTCGTGGTGGGGGCCGGGCCCAACGGGCTGACGGCCGCCGTTGAACTGGCCCGGCGCGGCTACTCGGTGGCCGTCTTCGAAGCCGCGGACACGGTCGGCGGCGGGGCCCGGACCGAGGAGCTCACCCTCCCCGGCTTCCGGCACGACCCCTGCTCGGCGGTACACCCGCTCGGCGCCGGTTCCCCCGTCTTCTCCACCATGCCCCTGAAGCGGTACGGGCTGGAGTGGCTGCACGCCCCGCTGCCCATGGCGCACCCCTTCGACGACGGCACGGCGGCCGTGCTCTCCCGCTCCGTCGCGGAGACGGCCGCGTCCTTCGGGGCCCGCGACGCGGGCACGTACCGGCGGCTGGTCGAGCCGTTCCTCGGCAAGTGGGACACCCTCGCCCGGGACTTCATGTCGCTGCCGAACACCGCGCTGCCGCGTGACCCGCTCACCCTCGCCCGCTTCGGGCTGGCCGGGCTGCCGCCGTCCACCTGGCTGCTGAGCCGCTTCCGCGACGACCGCGCCCGCGCCCTGTTCGCCGGCCTCGTCGCGCACGTCATCGCCCCCCTCGGCGGGATCGGCACCAGCGCCGTCGGCCTGGTCTTCGCCCTCGCCGCGCACGCGAACGGCTGGCCGGTGCCGCGCGGCGGCTCCCAGTCGATCTCCGACGCCCTCGCCGGGTACCTGCGCGACCTCGGCGGGACCGTCCACACCGGGTTCGAGGTCAAGCGGCTCGACGACCTGCCGCCGGCCCGCGCGTACGTCTTCGACACCTCCCCGACCGCGCTGGCCCGCATCGCGCGCCTGGGCCGGGTCTACGACGGCTACCGCTACGGCGCCTCCGTGTTCAAGCTGGACTACGCCCTGGACGGCCCCGTCCCCTGGACCGCCGAGGAGCCGCGCCGGGCCGGCACCGTGCAGATCGGTCCGCGCACCCGCGACATCGACGCGGCGCTGCAACTGGCCTCCGGCGGGCGGGTCCCGCGCACCCCCTTCCTCATCGCCGCCCAGCCCAGCCTGGTCGACCCCGGCCGGGCGCCCGAGGGCAAGCACACCTTCTGGGTGTACGGGCACGTCCCGGCGGGCTGGGACGGCGACCTCACCGAAGCCGTCGAGCGCCAACTCGAGCGCTTCGCCCCCGGGTTCCGCGACCTGGTGCTCGCCCGCGCCACGGCGGGCCCGCCGCAGCTCGCCGCCCGCAACCCGAACTACGTCGGCGGCGACATCGCTTGCGGGGCCGCCTCCGGGCTCCAGCTCCTGCTGCGCCCCAAGCTCACCCTGTCCCCGTACAACACGGCCCACCCGGCCGTGTTCCTGTGCTCCTCGGCCACCCCGCCCGGCCCCGGCGTGCACGGCATGTCGGGCCACAACGCGGCCAAGGCCGTCTGGCGCCACCTGCGCGCGAAGGGCGCCTAGGCCGTGTCTTCAAAGGGTTCTGATGGGGGATCATGGGGGCATGGTGCGTCGTCATGAGCTTGCGGATGTGGAGTGGGAGGCGTTGTCCGCGCTGTTGCCGCGGGCGTCGTCGGGGCGGCCGCGGTTGGACGACCGGCAGGTGCTGAACGGGATCGTGTGGAAGCTGCGGACGGGTACTGCCTGGCGTGATGTGCCGGCCCGGTACGGGCCTTGGCAGACTCTGTATACGCGTTTTCGCAGGTGGGCGCTGGACGGGACGTTCACGCGGATGCGGGCCTCGGTCCAGGCAGAGAAGGACGCGGCCGGTGACATCGACTGGCTGGTGTCCGTGGACTCCACCGTCGCGCGGGCCCATCAGCATGCCGCCGGCGCCCGCAAAAAAGGGGAGGGCAGGGGGACGAAATATACGATCACGCCCTCGGTCGATCCAGAGGCGGACTGACGACGAAGATCCACCTCGCCTGCGACGGCCGCGGCCGGCCGCTCGACTTCGTCCTCACCGGCGGCAACGCCGCCGACTGCACCCGCTTCGAAGAGGTCATGGACACCATCCACGTCCGGCGAATCGGGCCAGGTCGACCACGAACGCGCCCGGACCACGTCCTGGGCGACAAGGGCTACAGCTCTCGCAAAATACGCGCCTACCTGCGCAAACGCGGGATCGCCCACACCATCCCCGAACGCCGCGACCAGCGCGCCAACCGATCCCGCCGAGGCCGCGTCGGCGGCAGACCATCCGGCTTCGACAAGCGAATCTACAAGAACCGCAACGTCGTCGAACGTTGCTTCAACCGTCTGAAGCAGTTCCGCGCGATCGCCACCCGCTACGACAAGACCCGCGAGTCCTACCAGGCAGCCGTCACCATCGCGTCCCTGTTCCTCTGGCTAAGACCTCTTTGAAGACACGGCCTAAGGCTCGATCGGTACGGCCGACCTGGCGGCCTGCTCGATCTTCGCGCAGTAGGCCGCACGTGCTTCCTCGTCGATCTGCTTCTCGAGTTCGGCGCGCAGCCCGGTCCGGCCGTCGAGGCCCTCGCGCAGGACATCGGCGTGACCGGCATGCCGGATGGACTCGCCGAGGACATGGACCATGACGGCGAACAGGTTCGTGTCGGCATAAGGCTCCGGCCACCACGGCACGTGGCCGGGGGCGTCGAGGGGAAGCTCGTTGATCGTCGCGTCCGAGTGTTCCCACGTACGCCGGTAGAACCCGATGATCTGATCGCGGGTCTCGTCCTCGGTCGCCCACAGATCGCTGCCGTCGGAGTCCTGCCACCGGGGCAGCGGTTCCGGGGAAGGGCGGTCGAAGACCTCGCCGAAGTACCTGGCCTCGACGGTGGCCACGTGTTTGACCAGGCCGAGGAGGTTGGTCCCGGTCGCTGTCAAAGGCCGGCGGGCGTCGTATTCGGACAAGCCGTCGAGTTTCCAGAGCAGCGCCTCGCGGTCCCGCCGCAGTCTCCCGTGCAGGTTGTCCTTCGCGAATTCATCGATCATGCGGCACGAGCCTGCCACGGGCTGCTCGTGGTCTCAAGATCCCGCACGTGGCCCGCAACGACTGCAGGGCCCGAGGACCGGCCACGGCTGCCGCCCCGACCTGCTACGAGAAGCTCGCGAAACGTGCCACGTGAGACAACCTCTCCATCTGTATATCCCGGGAATAAAAGCTGCATCAATTCACGATGTAACTTCCGCCCCGGCGGAACGTAAGTGGTACTTCGGGTAAGCGTCGCTACCACCTTCGATGAAGAAGCTTGCGCTGTCGGCTTCTCCATGGATTGACTGTCGAGCGACGCCGCGTTTCGAGCCAAAACGAGGAGGGGCATGAGGTTGATTCGCTTTTCCTGCTCGCGATCGTGCGCTATTCAGTCAAGCCGGTTGAAGAGGGGTTGGGAATGACCGTAGACTTTGATGTGATCGTAGTGGGGGGCGGCCCGGGCGGATCCACCACGGCTTCGTATCTCGCCAAGGCAGGGCTTTCGGTCGCGGTATTCGAGAGCGAGATCTTTCCCCGGCCGCACGTCGGTGAGTCGCTGGTCCCGGCCACCACGCGCGTTCTGCTGGAGACCGGCGCGATGGCGGAGATCGAGGCGGCCGGTTTCCCCAAGAAGTACGGCGCCTCGTGGACGACCCCCGACACCTACAGGAAGGTCCATGAGGCCCCCCTCGCGCTGGATTTCGACGGCCATGCCGAGGTCGCCTTCGGCGAGCGTGCGCAGGAGGGGGTCGACCGGATCTTCACCTACCATGTCGACCGCGGTAAGTTCGACCTCATCCTGCTCAAGAACGCCGAGTCCCTGGGCGCGAAGGTGTTCCAGGACGTCCGCGTGCAGAAGGTCGATTTCGACGACGCGGACAAGGTGACCGTGACCGTCGGCATGGGCCCGCGCACCGTGGACTTCACTTCGCGCATCGTGGTCGACGCGTCGGGTCGCAGCACGTTCCTCGGCCGGCAGCAGAAGCTGAAGGTGCCGGACCCGCACTTCAACCAGTACGCCATCCACACCTGGTTCGAAGGCCTCGACCGGAAGGCGCTGGCCAAGTCGCCCAAGGAAATCGACAACATTCACGTCCACTTCCTTCCGGTCAGCGACACCTGGGTCTGGCAAATCCCGATCACGGACACCATAACGAGCATCGGTGTGGTGACCCAGAAGAAGAATTTCGGTAAACTCAACGCGGATCGCGAGGAGTTTTTCTGGGAGTTCGTCAGCACGCGGCCGGATCTCGCGGAAGAGCTGAAGAAGTGTGAGCGGGTACGACCGTTCAAGGCGGAGGGCGACTACAGCTATTCGATGGACCAGGTCAGCGGAGACCGGTACGTCATGGTCGGAGACGCGGCCCGGTTCGTCGATCCCATCTTCTCCAGCGGCGTCGGCATCGCCATGAACACGGCCCGTTTGGCGTGCGAGGACATCGTCGCGGCGTTCAAGGCCGACCGCTACGACGCCGCACAATTCGCCGAGTACGCTCGCCTCCAGAAGATCGGAACGCGGAACTGGTACGAGTTCATTTCGATCTACTACCGGCTGAACCTCCTCTTCGGAATCTTCGTGCAGCATCCGAGGTACCGCTTGGACGTCCTGCAGCTCCTCCAGGGAGACATGTACGAGGAGCGTCCCAGGGCCTTGACCGCCATGCGCGCGGTCATCGATGACGTGGAGAGGGACCCGAAGCACGCCTGGCATCCCTATCTGGGAACCATCCGGGCGTCGGAGCCCGCGGGCCGCTGAGGCTGCCGGCCCGACACGTAGGCGGCGAAGCTCCGGTGGAACGGGGTGGGCTTCCCAAGTCACCCTGAACCACCGGAGCTTCGACGTGCCGTCGGTCTGTCACCGTATGAGTTTTGAGGAGTTTTCGTGAGGATGAGTTGCTCCGTCTCCCCGTTTGCGCGACGTGGTGAGCCGAATGCGCCCGGAGACGAGCGGTGACCGAGTCCCAGGCCGTCCACCTCTTCTTGGGTCTGGCCGTGATCCTGGGGCTGGCGCGGGCGATGGGGGCGCTGGCGCGCAGATTCGGTCAGCCCGCGGTGATCGGTGAGATCCTCACCGGGGTACTGCTGGGGCCCACCCTGTTCGGCAGCCAGCTCTCCGGCATCATCTTCCCCACCGAGATACGGCCCCTGCTCAACGCACTCGCCGGAGTGGGCGTCGCGCTCTTCATGTTCGTCGTCGGCAGTGAGCTCGACCTCGGCATCCTGCGAGGCGGGGGACGGGCCACCCTGTGGACATCCCTCTTCTCGACCCTGCTGCCGCTGGTGTTGGGCGCCGCACTGGCATGGACGCTGGTGCCTTCGCAGCACGAAGGCTCGTCCATCGGCTTCGTGATGTTCTTCTCGGTCGCGATGTCCGTGACAGCGTTTCCCGTACTGGCGCGGATCATCGCCGACCGCAAATTGGCCAACACCCGGATCGGTGCGACCGCCTTGGCCTGCGCCGCCATCACCGACCTGCTCGCCTGGACGCTGCTCGCCGTGGTGGTCGCGATCGCCACGGGCGAGCGCTTCGACTGGTGGCTGGCGCTGCTGGTGCCGTACGTGGCGCTGATGGTCACCGTTGTCCGCCCGCTGCTCCGCCGGGCGGCCCGCATGGTCTCGGAGGGCGCGCCGGGCGGCCCGGCGGGCAACAGGAACTTCCTCGCCCTCGTGTTAGGCGGGCTCCTGGTGTCGGCCGCCCTCACCGAATGGTTGGGGCTGCACTACATCTTCGGCGCGTTCCTGTTCGGCGCCGTACTGCCAAGGGGAACCGGCGGCAAACTCCGGGACGGAGTGCTGCAGCGGGTCGAACCGCTGTGCGGCCTGCTCCTGCTGCCCGTGTACTTCGTACTGTCCGGCCTGAAGGTCGATCTCTCCCGCCTGAACGCGTCGGACCTCGGTCAACTGGCCGCCATCCTGGCCGTGGCCGTGACCGGGAAGTTCGTCGGCGCGTACGTCGGTGCACGCGTCGGAGGGCTGGACGGCCGCCACGCGGCCGCGCTCGGCGCCCTGCTGAACACGCGCGGACTCACCGAACTGGTCGTTCTCGGCGTGGGTCTGGAGCTGGGGCTCCTGGACGCGAAGCTGTACTCGTTGATGGTGGTGATGGCGGTGACGACCACCGCGCTCACCGGTCCGCTGCTGAGCCGGATCCTTCCTGCCGCGACGCCCGGAGTCGCCTCCGCCGGTACCCCGGCCCGGTCGGAGCCGCGTACCGTCCCACCGCAGAAGTTCGATGCGACCGAGACGAAATCTCGCTGAAGAGCCCCCGGGGCCGGCGCGCTCCGCACACGCCCCGGGGCTACCCGAAGGCGCCCTTGTGGGGTCCGATCGCGGGATCCAGCTCGTGGAGCATCTTCCGGGCGTCCTCCAGGATCCCGGCGGTGCACAGGACCCCCCAGTCCGCGTAGGCGGGGGACTGCGCCAGCGCCGTCCGCAGGAAGCCGGTCTCGGCCTCGCCGAGCAGCTCCGCCAGGCGGGCCCGCACCTCGGGCGAAGGAGCGTCCTCCCGTACGTGTACGTCGGCCAGGTCGCCCAGCATGGCGGCGAGCGCGGTCAGTACCCCGTCCAGCCCGGCCGGGGCGTCGGCCCGCCGGGGCAGCAGGTGCTCGTCGTGCTGCGCCCAGTGCAGGGCGGGCGGGCGGCCTTCGCGGAAGGTCAGGTCGTACAGCCCGCGGGTGATCCCCCGGACCTGGTGGCCGACGTGGTCGAGGCACTGGGTGGCTTCGGCGAGCCGGTCCAGGCGGGGCCGGGCCAGCCGGCCGCGCGGCCGCCAGCGGATCGCGTCCTCGGCTTCGCGGACGGCCTGGCGCACCGTTTCGAGCTCCTTGGACAGGGAGCGGGCGCGCCGGACCCAGTCCCCGGTGCGGGCGGCCCAGTCGCCCTCGGCCAGGCTCCGGGCTATCTCGGCCAGCAGCGCGGCCATCTGCCGGTTCAGGCGGGCCAGTTCCTCGCCGGCGCGGCGGGTGAAACCGGGGGCGGGCAGCGCGAGGCCGACGCACGTGCCGACGAGCACGCCGACGACGTTGTCCTCCAGCCGGGCGGCCCCGTACCCGAAGGTGGTGGCGGCGCCCATCACGAGCACGGCGGTGAGCGCGATCTGGTGCATCTGCGAACCGAGGTTCATCACGCGTCCCGCGTACATGCCGACCAGGACCACGAGGACGACGCTCACCGTGTTCGTGCCGATCGACGCGGTGGCCGCCACGCCGAGCAGGAAGCCGAACAGGATGCCGGCCGCCCGCTGCAGGCTCTTGCGCGCGGTGGCGAAGGGCGTGGTCTGCGTGGCGAGGATGGCGCCGACGGGGGCGAGCGAGGCGGAATCGGAGTGCAGCAGCACGGAGGCGATCCACCAGGCGAGTCCCGACGAGATCGCGGCGCGCAGGACCATGCTTCCGTCGCCGAAGCGGCCGTCATCCGGGACCGCAGGCCCTCTGCTCCCGCTGCGCTGCCCGATACCTTCATTTTTGGGACCTTACGTGACGAGGTGTGGAGCGGCGCTCAGGTGGCGGCCGTCTCCGGCGTGACGCTCCGCGCGGTGACGGCCGTACGGCGGGACCGGGCCCAGAAGGCGAGGGTCGCGCACAACAGCAGGGCGGCCGTGGCGTCCTGGCCCCATGCGCCCTGCTCCGTGAGCAGGACGGCCAGGGCGGCGACGAGCCCCGCCGCGGGCAGCGTGAGCCCCCAGGACACGAGCATGGCCCGCACGGTCGTCCGGCTCAGGACCCCGCCGGGGGTGGCGAACCCGGCCCCGGCGACACCGCCGGTGACGGCGTGCGTGGTGGACACCGCGAAGCCCAGGTGCGACGAGGCCAGGAGTACGGCCGCCGCGCTGGTCTGGGCCGTGCAGCCCTGCCGCGGTCCGAGCCGGGTCAGGCCCGTGCCGAGCGTGCGGATGATGCGCCAGCCGCCCGTGTAGGTGCCCAGGGCCATCGTCAGCCCCGCGGCCACGACGACCCACAGCGGGGGAGCGGACCCGGCGGGCAGGGAGCCCGCCGTGACCAGCGTCAGCGTGATCACGCCCATGGTCTTCTGCCCGTCGCCGGTGCCGTGCGCCAAGGACACGAGCGCGGCCGCGAGAACCTGCCCGGCGTGCGCCCCGCGCCCCGCTCCGGCCCCGCCGCCTTCCGGACCGCGCAGCCGGCCCGCCGCGCGCGTGGCCGCGTACGCCACCAGTCCGCCGATCAGCGGAGACAGCGCGGCCGGGACGAGGATCTTGCCGACCACGGCCATCCCGTTGACCCCCTGGAGGCCCACCGAGGCGACGGTGGCACCGATCAGCCCGCCCACGAGGGCGTGCGAGGAACTGCTGGGAATTCCGAGCAGCCAGGTCGCCAGATTCCACAGGACGGCCCCTGCCAGTGCCGCGAGGATGACCGGCGGACGCATTCCGGCGTGCTCGTCGATGATGCCCCCGGAGATCGTCTTGGCGACCGCCACCGAAACGAACGCGCCGGCGAGATTGCACACCGCCGACAGGGCCACGGCGACCTTGGGGCGCAGTGCGCCGGTGGCGATGGCGGTGGCCACGGCGTTCGCCGTGTCGTGGAACCCGTTGGTGAAGTCGAAGAGCAGGGCCACGGCGATGGTGACCGCGATGAGCGTCGTGGAGGAGTCCATGAGTGCGTATCTCTACGAGTGGAGTGGGACGTCAAAACCATAGGCTCGGCGAACTGGTCGCATCGGCCTCCCCGGTGAACGGAAAACGAATAATGCGGCGCTAAGTATAGGGAGATGAAAAAGCCGGGAAAATCCGTAAAGAATCCCGCCGGGAATTCCTTCTCCGGCCGTGGTGGAAGCGGCATCCCGGCCTTATGGCCCACGCGGGCCGGGCCTTTCCTCCTTTTCTTCGCGGCCGGATGGATCGGTGTCCGATGTAATCTGGACACAGGGGGAACCGGCAAGACCGGCAAGACCGGTACGACCGGTACGACCGGTACGACCGGTACGAAGGGAGGAGCCCCTCATGGCCTTCTCGTCCACCCCCGCCCTGCACGCCCTTCTCGTACGGGAACGGGCCCGGCCCGCCTGGGTGCGCTCGCGCCCCGGCGCGTGGCGGCTCGCGGTGGCCACCGTGTGCTTCGGCGCCTTCATGGGCCAACTCGACGCCAGTATCGTGACGATGACCTACCCCGGAGTCCGGGCCGAGTTCGGGGTTCCCCTCGCGGGCGTCGAGTGGGTCTCGCTGGCCTATCTGCTCACCCTCGTGGCCCTGTTGGTGCCCGTGGGCCGCCTCTCCGACGCCCACGGCCGCAAACTCTCCTACCTCTACGGCTTCGCGCTCTTCACCGCGGCCTCGGCGGCCTGCGGCCTCGCCCCGACCCTCCTCGCCCTCATCGGATTCCGGGTGGTGCAGGCGGTGGGCGCCGCCATGCTCCAGGCCAACAGCGTCGCCCTGGTGAAGACCAGCACGCCCGCCGCACGGCTGCGGACCGCGCTCGGCGTACAGGCCGCCGCCCAGGCCGTCGGGCTGGCACTCGGACCCACCGTCGGGGCCGCTCTGGTGGCCGGGCTCGGCTGGCGCTGGACGTACTGGATCAACGTGCCCGTCGGGCTGATCGCCCTGGCCGCCGGGCACTACCTGCTCCCGCGCACCCGCGACCGGGCCCCCGTACGGCGCTTCGACCGGGCCGGAGTCCTGTGGCTCGCCACCGCCACCGCCGCCCTGCTGGTCGCGCTCAGCTCCCTGGCGGGGCTGCCCGGGCCGGCCTGGGCCGGACCGGCCGCCGGCGCGGTCGCCCTGGGGGCCACCGCCGCCCTGGTCCGGCAGGAGCGGCGGGCCCCCGCCCCGCTGCTCGACCCCGCGCTGCTGAAGGCCCCCGGGATCCGGGGCGGGCTCGCGGCGGCGCTGTGCGGATACCTCGTCCTCTTCGGCCCGCTGGTGCTGGTGCCCGTACTCCTCCTCGGGTCCGGGCACGGCGTGCTCGTCGCCGGAACGGCCCTCACCGCCCTGCCCGCCGGATTCGCGCTCGGCGCGGTGGGCGGCGACCGGGCCCTGCCCGCCGCGGTCACCGACCGGGCGCGCTGCCTGTACGGATCGGCGCTGCCCGGCTGCGCCCTGGCCGCGATGCTCTTCCTGCCGCCCGCTCCGGTACCGCTCGCCTGCGCGCTCGGCGTGCTCGGCCTCGGGCTCGGCCTGTTCGCCCCCGCCAACAACGCCCTCGTGATGCGGGCGATGCCGAAGGACGCCCCCGGCACCGGCGGCGGCTTGATCAACATGGCCCGCGGGCTCGGCACCGCCGTCGGCGTCGCCCTCGTCACCCTGGCCCTGCACGCGGGCGGCGACGGCGGACGCCTCGCGGTGCTGATCCTGCCGGCCGCGGCCGCCGTCATGGCCGTCACCGGCTCCGCGGGCGGCGCGGGAGCCGCCCCGGCCGCGGCGGAGGGCGAGTAGCGTGGTCGGCATGTCACGCATGCCGCGTACGCCGGGCGCGCCCGACGCCCCGGACACGCCGCCGGGCGAGGGCTCGCCCGAGGCCCGGGCGCTGACCGCCGCCGTCACCCGCCTGCGCCGGGCGCTGCGCGCCTCGATCCGTACCGAGTACCCCTGGGAGCAGCTCCCCATGGCCCAGGTGGAACTCCTCCAGGTCTGCGTCGACCACTCGCCGGTCCGCGTCAGCGAACTCGCCGCCCGCACGCGCCTCGCACAGTCCACGGTGAGCGGCCTCATCACGAAGCTCACCGAGAACGGGCTGGTCAGCCGCGAGGTGGACAGCGAGGACCGGCGCGCCGCCGCCGTCAGCGCCACCGACACCGGCCGGCTGCGGCTGGCCGCCTGGACGTACGCCCACGAACGCCGCCTGGAGCACGCGCTGACGGCCCTGCCCGACACCGACCGCACGGCGCTCGACGCGGCCCTGCCGGCCCTCACCCGCCTCGCCGCCCGCCTGGAGGTCGGGGACGGTGAGGGCGGGTAGGAGCGGCTGGGAAGCGGCTACGGATTCACGGTGGCCGTGGCGGTGAAGCCGCAGCACTCGAAGGTCTGCACGGGCGCGCCCGAGGTCTGCGTGATCTTCACGCCGTCGAGCACCGCGTCCGTGTCGGCGGCCGCCGCGATGACCGCGACCCCGTGCGTCCCTCCCGTGATCCGGTCCTTCCGGACCGTGAACGAACCGTCCTGGAGCGCGATTCCGACGTACGAGTTCCGCCGGAGGTCGTTGTTGCCGATGGTGATGCCGGTGCCGCCGACGTAGATGCCCACCTGGTTGCCGACGATCCGGTTGTGCTCCACGACGGTGCCGGGCGAATCGGCTACGACGCCCGCGTGCTGGAACTCGTTGAAGAAGTCGGGTCCGCAGCCCGGGTCGGGTTCCCGGCACTGGTTGTCGCTGATGGTGTTCCGGACGACCCGGCCGGACGAGCCCTCCACGAACTCGATGCCGTCGGTCGACAGGGTCGGGTGCCCGGTGACGGTGCTGCGCTCGATGGTGGCGGAGGAACCCTGGTTGAGGACGACCACGCCCACGCCCTGGTAGCCCGTGATCCTGGTGTCGTGGATGGTCGCCGAGCCCGTACCGGTCGGCAGGTCCCCGATGAGGACGGCGTTCGCGCTGCGGAAGCAGGGCGCGGCCGGAGTGTCGGTGATGTGGGTGACGGCGGCGTGGCCGAGGTCGAGACTGGCACCCCCGAGCACGCGGATGCCGGCGCCGAGCGCACCCTCGTCGCACGTGCCGGAGCCCGGCCCGCTGACGGCGAGCTTGGACAGCGAGACGGACGCGCCGTCGTGGATCTCGACGATCGAGTTGGCCCCGTCGTCGCCGGGGGTCAAGGTCTGGGGAGCCTGGATCGTCGTCTTCCGGTCGCCCGAACCGGTGATCGACACGTTCTTGCCGATCACCACCTGCTCCCGGTAGACGCCCGGCCGGACGGTGATCCGATCACCGGGGGCGGCGGCGTCGACCGCTGCCTGGATCGTCGGATAGTCCCTGGGAACGACGAGGTCCGGTGCGTCGGCCGCCGCCGATGCCGGCACCAGCGGACAGACGGCGATGGCCGTGAGGACGCAGAGCCCTAGCCGGGCGGCCGTCCTGATCAGAGGGATTGCCATGGAGATTCAGCTCCCGTGGGGTGTGTACACCTGGGATCCGGGGGTCCCCGGGACCCGTCGGCCGGATGCCCCGGCCGCGCTGCAAACCTAGGGACGGCGGTGATCGCCACCCGCTCCCCGCCGTCCGACACGATCCGGTTTCCCCCTGCCGGCCCATCGCCGGGAACGGTCCGGCGTGCCTCTGGGGCGAGTAACTCGCAGGCGGCCCCGGTGTTCCCCCGATAGCCTCACCACCTGCACCGGAAGGGACGGAAGGGACGCTCATGCCTCGAATCACCCTCGTCCAGGGCGACATCACCGCCGAGAAGGCCGACGCCGTGGTCAACGCCGCGAACTCCTCGCTGCTCGGCGGCGGCGGGGTCGACGGAGCGATCCACCGGCGCGGCGGCCCGGAGATCCTCGCCGCCTGCGAGGACCTGCGCCGCTCCCACTACGGCAAGGGCCTCCCGACGGGCCGTGCGGTGGCCACCACGGCCGGCCGGCTCCCGGCCGGCCACGTGATCCACACGGTCGGCCCGGTGTACCAAGGTTCCGGCAGCGACCCATCGCCGTTGGCCTCGTGCTACCTGGAGTCGCTGCGGGTCGCGGACGAGCTCGGAGCGCGGACGGTCGCCTTCCCGGCCATCTCGACCGGGGCGTACGGGTGGCCGATGGACGATGCCGCCCGCATCGCGGTGGAGGCGGTGCGCGGTGCCGAGACGGCCGTGGAAGAGGTGCGGTTCGTCCTCTTCGACGAGCGGGCGTACCGGGCGTTCGCCGAGCAGGTGCACGGTTGAAAGAATATGTAGATCGGTCTAGTCTCGTGTCATGGGACAGAAGGGCGCCGAGACGCGGGACCGACTGCTGGATGCGACACAGGAGTTGGTCGAGACCGGGGGATACTTCAGCGCCGGGCTGAACCAGGTGATCGCGGCCAGTGGTGCGCCCCGCGGCTCGCTCTACTTCCACTTCCCCGGCGGCAAGGACCAGTTGGTCGGCGAGTCCGTCCGGCGGGCCGGGGGGATGATCGGCGACGCCCTGGAGGGCCTGGCCGACTCCAGTGCGTCGGTGGCGGAGTTCGTCGACGGGATGCTGCGGCACCTGGGCGACAGGCTGGAGGAGTCGGGCTGGCGCAAGGGGTGTCCGGTGGCCACCGTGGCGCTGGAGATGGCCGCCGTCAGCGACCCGCTGCAGGAGGCGTGCTCGGAGGTCTACGCCTCCTGGCAGGCGGCCCTGCGCGCACGACTGGCGGGCCGTCCGGACGCCGACGATCTGGCGGTCACCGTACTGGCCCTGGTGGAGGGGGCGCTCCTGCTGGCCCGGGCGCACCGGAGCAGGGGACCGCTGGACAGCGTCTCCCGTCGGATCGGAGCCCTGCTGGGCTGACCGACGTGGCCCGCCGTGACCGGCGGGCTTCTTTTTCGCCCCAAAAATATGTAGACCGATCTATTCTAGAGGAGCTTTCATGGACGCGATCGTCTTCGGTGCGACCGGCTTCATCGGCCGCTCGCTCGTCGCCGAGCTGCTCACCCGGGGGCAGCGGGTGGCGGCAGCCGTGCGCGACGACACCCTCACCCCCTGGCTGGCCTCCCAGGGCGTCGACACCGGCGGGCTGCACCTCGTCGCCGCCGACATCACGCGGCCGCTCTCAGGGCTGCCCGAGGTGCGCGACGTCTACAACGCGGCCGGTCGCTTCGCCTTCGGCCTCGGTGTGCAGGAGGCGCGGGCGGTCAACGTCACCGGGGCGCTCAACGTGCTCGAATGGGCGGCCTCGCTGCCCGGACTGCGTCGGCTGGTGCACATCAGCGGGTACCGGGTGAGCGGATCCGAGGGCCTCCCCGACTACGCCGGGCTGGGAGCGTACGAGGCGTCGAAGTCCGAGGGTGATCTCGCGGTGCGCGCCCGAGCGCGTGAACTGGAGGTCCCGCTGACCATCGCGAACCCCAGCACGGTGATCGGGCCGGGCCAGTACATCGGTCTGGCCGCCCTCGTCGAGGACCTGTGGAACGGCCGGCTTCCCGCGCTGCCCGGCGGCCGCGACACCTTCCTGCCGATCACCACGATCGACTACTTCGTACGGTTCCTCGCGGAAGCCCCCGCGTCACCCGCGGGGGAGCACTACTGGGTGCTCGACGACCGCACTCCGCTCCTGCCCGAGCTGATCGCTGAGATCGCCGGCCACACGGGCGTGCGGGCACCCCGCCGGACCGTTCCCGCAGGTCTGCTGCGGCGCCTGCCGCGCAAGCTGACCGGCGCCGATCCCGAGACGCTGGCGTTCCTGTCGTCCGACCGCTACCCGACCGCCTCCGCCCGCGCCTTCGCCGCGAGCGCAGGCTTGGAGATGCCTCCGGTCGCCGACGTCCTGCGCACGTGGGCAGACGACCTGGTGGCCGCCCGCTTCGGCGCCGCATCGCCCTGGCTGAGCCCGTACGGCTTCCACGCCGTGGCGGGCAGCCGTACCTGGGTGACCGGCGAGCGGCACCGCCCCGACCACGTCCTGCTGCACGGACTCCCGATGAACGCCGATCTCTGGGCACCCCTGGCCGGCCATCTCCCCGGCCCGCTCCTGGCCCCCGACCTGCCGGGCCTGGGCCGCTCGGCCCCGACGGCCCGGCCGGTGGACGCATGGCTGGCCGACCTGCTGGGCCCGGTGCGGACCCGCCCCGTGCTGGTCGCGCACTCCCTGGCCTGCGGCCCGGCGCTACGCTTCGCCGTCGATCATCCGGACCGCGTCAGCGGTCTCGTGCTCATCTCCCCGGCGTTCCTGCAGGCACCCGCCCCCCGGCTCGCCCGCTCGGTGTTGGCCGTACCGATGCTGCGCCGCATGTCCGCCGCTCGGCTGGCCCGGGCGCTCGGTGTCCCGGAGGGGGCGGAGGTGGAGAGCGCCGCGGCGGACCTGCGCCGTCGCGGCGTGGCGCGCCGGGTGGCCGCGGCTGTCCGTACGGACGTCGCCGAGCGCGGGCGGTCGCGGGCGCTGTTGGACCGGGTGGGCGTCCCGGTCCAGATCGTCGTGGGCTCGGCCGACCCGCTGGTCGAGGCCGTCGACCACCCGGTGGCCGAGATCGAAGGGGCCGGGCACTACCCCCAGCTGACCCACCCCTCCCAGGTCGCCCGCCACCTCGGCCGTGCCTCCGCTCCGATCGGCGGCTGACCGGGGCCCCGTTGCCGAGGGACCGGGCCTGTTGCGAACGTGCCGACGGGCCGGACCAGGTGATGTCCAGGTCCGGCCCGTCGTCCGCTCGTCGCTACAGGTCGAGCTGGTACTGGACTGTCGTGTGTGTGGGCACGTAGTCGAGGCTGTCGCTGATGCGTCTCATGTGCGTGTTGCTGTCGGCGGTGTCGGTCAGGAGGCCGCCGAGGTCTGGATGGCTCTTGTGGGCTTGTCGGATCGACTCGGCCTTCATCCATCGGCCGAGGCCGTGTCCGCGGTGCTCGGGCAGTACGCCGGTGCCGTAGTGCCGGCCGTCACCCGTGCCGTTGCCGGGGACGACGAGTTCCGTGAAGCCGGCGATCGAGTCGTCGGTCGTGTCGATGGCGACGACCGTGTGCAGCTGGTCTCCGCGGTCGTGAACGGCCTTCGCCGCGGCCCGGACCCGGTCCACGTCCCAGGCCACGGTGCCGTGGTCGGTGTCTTCCATGGGCATGTCGTCCATGGCGCGGCGTGAGGCGGCGAACGTCCGGGCGAGGTCGTCGGGGACGGTTCCCCGCCATGACGCCAGCCGGTAGCCGGGGTGCGGACGCTCGATGATCTCGGCGAGGGCGGTGGGGTCCACGTCGGCCAGTGGCAAGCGGGCGAACCTCAAGGTGAGCACCTTGCGGAAGCCGTGGGCCGACAGGAAGTGATGGCCGGGCGATCCGGCCTCGGCCTGCGCGCTGACGCAGCGTCGGGCGTTGTCCCGGGCGGCGGCCACGGCGGTGTCGAGGAGTCTGGAGCCGACGCCCTCGCGGCGCTCCGTGGGATGGACGTGGAGGGTCAGTTCGGCCAGGTGCTCTTGTCCGCCGTCGAACAGGCGCAGAAAGGCCGTCCCAACGGGGATGGAATCGGCGTCGGATGCCAGCCATGCAAGGCGTCGGCTGTGCGCCCCGTGAGCGGGGTCGGTCAGCGGGGTGATGCGAAGCGACAAGGTGTCTCCGTCGTGAGGAGGTGGCAAAGGTCAGTACGCGGGCTCACCTGCTGGGCACTCGTGCGCATGTGCTCCACACCTCCTCGTCGACGGTGCCGGTCCGGAACGACACGGACGGCTCGGGCGAACTTAGCTTGCCCATCGGTTCCTCGGCAAAGGGTTGACCGAAGGCAGGTGCGACCGTGGGGTCGCGGCATCACGACGAGTTGGCCGAAGCCGGACGTGTATGCCGCCGGCGTCGTGGACAACCGGCAGGTCTCGGAACCGGACGCTGCAGGGTGGGCGGGGGTTACCGAGGAGTAGGTTCGTGGTTGGCTCGACGGGCTCCCTCTGGTCATGGGCATCGCGGAGACCGTGGCCTGGTGTCGCCGGCACGCGCTGGTACCCGTGCTGACGACCCTGGCATGCGCTCATGCAGGCGGGAGCCTTCGGAGTGGAACCCGGCGCGTGCGGGGCGATCGGTGACAGTCGATCCGACCTGCCCCCGTTCGCGTCCGTCGGGCTGAGCGTGGCGTTCAACGCCTCCGCGGGGGCGCGGAAGGCGGCAACCTTCGCGGTGGAAGGCGACGACCTGCGCGGTGTGCTGCCCTTCTTGGAACGATTGGTTCACAGCCGCGGCGAGGTGCACCGTGGTGGGCAGCCCGCCGCGGACACGCCCTAGCCGATGGAGGGACGCGCCTGCTTCCGCACCCGGAAGCGGAGCATCGTGACGGCGCCCGACTGGGTGTTGCTGAACGGTTCCAGGTCGATCCTGTCGAGGCTCGGGGGCGAGAAGCGGACGCCGTCGCCCAGGAGCACCGGCAGGACGTACACCAGGATCTCGTCGACGAGCCCGCGCTGCAGGCACTGGGCGGCCACGTCGGCACCGAGGATCTCCAGGTTCTTGCCGCCCGCTGCGCTGCGTGCCGTGGCAACGGCCTCCTCGAGTCCACAGGTCAGGAAGGTGACGGTGGGGTCAGGCTCGTCGGGAGGCCTGTGGGTGAGGACGAACTGTGGTCCCCCGTCGTAGGCGGTGTCCTGGGCGGCCATACGCTTGGCGACCTCGTACGTGCCCCGGCCGACGAGCATGGCGCCCGTGGCCGCCATGACCTCCGGGAACGCGTCCGCAGACACGTACTCGGCGATCCAGTCCATCGCATGGCCAGGACCGGCGATGAAGCCGTCCAGCGACATCGCCCGGTTCACGACCACTTTGCCGGTGCCGATACCTACATCACTCATGCGTTGTCTCCACGGATCTCGGAGGCCAGAGGCCGAATCGGAGTCCGGCCGGTGGGGCCGTCCTCGGTCCGGCCTAGGCGACCGAGAACAGCCGGCCGTAGGCCGTGATCGGGGTGGTCGGGGTGGCCGCGGCGCGCAGGGCCGCCCAGAGGAGGGTCTGGTTCGCGGTCAGGACCGGGCGGCCCAGGGTGGCCTCCAGGGCCGCGATCGCGCCGACGGCGCGGAAGCCGTTGCCGCCGATGACGACGGCGTCCGCCGTGTCGGGGACGTGCGCCGCCACCCAGTCGTGCAGGGCCCGCGGCCCGATGAGGGTCTGCCCGCTGGGGAGGCCGCAGGGGGCGGCGTACGGGACCTCGAAGCCGGCGTCCTCGTAGTAGCCCCGGCCCAGGTCGCTCAGCGTCTCGTCGAACCACGGCGGGTCCACCAGGGCGAGCCGGCCGGCCTCCAGCGCCCGCAGCGCCTCGACGGTGGCGGCGCAGGTGGCGACCACGGGCAGCCCGTGGGTGCGCTCGCGCAGCCGGTCCAGCATGTACCCCTCCCCGCGCGGGCCGATGACGTAGGCGGAGCTGGTGAAGGCGTAGGCGATCACCGACACCGGGGCGGCGGCCAGCAGCTCGGCGGCCTCGTCCACGTGCGGGGCCTCGGCGAAGGCCCGTACGGGGGCGAGCGGGATGGTGGCGTCCATCGCACCGCCGCGCCCCATCGCGCGGAACGGCACCCGGGCGGCGTGCAGGCCCACGTCGGCCGGAGCCATGGCGCGCAGCTCCGACTCGGGGCCGACATCGGCGTGCGGGGTGAGGACGCCGAGGCGGACGCGCACGTCCCACCCGTCGGGCTGCCACATCGCGTGTTCCTCTCGGAGGCCGGGAGATACGGGAGACGTCCTACTGTGGCACCGGTCGGGCCGTCGAGGTGCCCGGCCGCGCCGCCGCGTGCGGGGCCGTGGGGTCCTTCCCGGATATCCACAGGGCCGGGGGGATCCGGGCGGAAGTGTCCGAGGAGGTCGCTAGGCTTCTGGGATGACCCCTTCGGAAGCAGCCGTCGAGATCCCCGACGCCCAGCAGGTGCTCCACCGCGTCTTCGGGTACGACTCGTTCCGCGGCGAGCAGCAACAGATCATCGAGCACGTCGCCGGCGGCGGCGACGCGCTGGTGCTGATGCCCACCGGCGGCGGCAAATCGCTCTGCTACCAGATTCCGGCGCTGGTCAGAGCGGGTACCGGAGTGGTGATCTCCCCGCTGATCGCGCTCATGCAGGACCAGGTGGACGCTCTCAACGCGCTCGGGGTGCGGGCCGGGTTCCTCAATTCGACGCAGCTGTCCGACGACCGTCGCGCGGTCGAGCAGGCCTTCATCGCCGGCGAGCTCGACCTGCTCTACCTGGCGCCCGAGCGGCTGCGCACCGAGGGGACGCAGCGGCTGCTCGACCGGGGCACGGTCTCGCTCTTCGCCATCGACGAGGCGCACTGCGTCGCCCAGTGGGGCCACGATTTCCGGCCCGACTACCTCGCGCTGTCCATGCTGCACGAGCGCTGGCCGAAGGTGCCCCGGATCGCGCTCACCGCGACGGCCACCGAGGCCACGCACGCCGAGATCGCGGCGCGCCTCGGCCTGGAGGAGGCCCGCCACTTCGTGGCCGGCTTCGACCGGCCGAACATCCAGTACCGGATCGTGGCGAAGAACAACCCGGTCAAGCAGCTGCTGGAGCTGATCCGCACCGAGCACCCCGGGGACGCCGGAGTCGTCTACTGCCTCTCGCGGGCCTCGGTGGAGAAGACGGCGGCCGCCCTGGCCGAGCAGGGCATCGACGCCGTTCCCTACCACGCGGGCATGGACTCCCGGACGCGCGCGGCGAACCAGTCGAAGTTCCTGCGGGAGGACGGGGTCGTGGTGGTGGCCACGATCGCGTTCGGCATGGGCATCGACAAGCCGGACGTGCGCTTCGTGGCCCACCTCGACCTGCCCAAATCGGTCGAGGGCTACTACCAGGAGACCGGCCGCGCCGGCCGCGACGGGGAGCCCGCCACGGCCTGGCTGGCGTACGGGCTCCAGGACGTGGTGCAGCAGCGCAAGATGATCGAGGGCTCCGAGGGCGACGAAGCGCACCGCCGCGCGCTGGCCGGACACCTGGAGGCGATGCTCGCGCTGTGCGAGACGGTCGGCTGCCGCCGGGTGCGGCTGCTGGCGTACTTCGGGCAGACGGGTGCCCCGGACTGCGGGAACTGCGACACCTGCCTGACGCCGGCCGAGTCCTGGGACGGGACGGTCGCGGCGCAGAAGCTGCTGTCGACGGTGTGGCGGCTGGCCAAGGAGCGCCGGCAGAAGTTCGGCGCCGGCCAGATCATCGACATCCTGCAGGGCAAGAAGACGGCCAAGGTCATCCAGTTCGACCACGACGGGCTCTCGGTGTTCGGCATCGGAGCCGACCTGGGCACGACCGAATGGCGCGGGGTCGTACGGCAGCTGCTGGCGCTCGGACTGCTGGAGGTGGAGGGCGACTACGGCACGCTGGTGCTGACCGAGGCCAGCGGCGAGGTGCTGGGCGGCCGCCGGAACGTTCCGATGCGCAAGGAGACGGCGCCGGCGGCCGGGGCGTCCCGCAGGGAGTCCGGCGGATCGCGCTCCGGGAAGGGCGGCCGGGTACCGGTCGACCTGCCGGCGGCCGCCGTGCCGGTGTTCGAGTCCCTCCGCGCGTGGCGCGCCGAGACCGCGCGGGAGCAGGGCGTACCGGCGTACGTCGTCTTCCACGACGCGACGCTGCGGGAGATCGCGACGCGGCTGCCCGCGACGGTCGCGGAGCTGGGCACGGTCAACGGTGTCGGCGAGGCGAAGCTCGCCAAGTACGCCGAGGGCATCCTGCGGACCCTGGGCGGGTCCGACGCCGCCCCGACGGCGGCCGCCGAGTCCGTGGGCGCGGAGCCTGTGGCCCCGGCGGCCATCCCGGCTCCGGCTCCGGCCCCGGCCCCGGAGGTTGCCGTGCCGGCGCGCAGGAGTCCGGCCCCGCCGGAGGGGGAGTCGCTCTTCGGTCCGGAGGACGAGGAGATGGACCCGCCCTGGGACGACTGGGAGTAACGGACGGCCCCTGCGGGGCGGAGTCCCCTACCCGCCCTTCCACCGTTCCCTGGGGCTCCGCCCCAGACCCCGCGCCTCAAACGCCGGCGAGGCTGGATCTTCCAGCCCGTCCGGCGTTGAGGACCGGGTCCGGGCAGAGCCCGGGGAACGGGCGAAGGGCGGATAGGGGACACGCCCCGCAGGGCCTGGCCGGGCCCGACACAGCGCCGGTCAGCGAAGGCTCGGATAGGGTGAATCGGTAGGAATCGGGCCCCCTGGGGTGAGGTCGGCACATTGGACACGTACCAGGAGACGAGCGAGGTACCGGACCAGCCGGTGGCTGCTGTCGGGTACGCGGGCGTACTGACCGAGCTGCTGCCGATCGCCCTGTGGCGGGAGGACGCCGACGGGCTGGTCGTCGAGTGGTCGCTGGCCGCCCAGGACCTGCTCGGCCACCGCCCCGAGGACATTCTCGGCCGGCCGGGCTCCGACGTGCTCGTCCCCGACGCCAACCACGAGCTCGCCGAGCAGCTGACCCGGCGGGTCCAGGCCGGGGAGACCGTCGTCGGCACCCTGCCCGTGCGCCACCGCGACGGACACCAGGTCGCGATGGAGATGTGGATCCTGCCCGCCCCCGACCAGCAGGGGCGCACCGGTTCCATGCTCATCGCCGTGGAGACCTCCGAGGTCCTGCGGATGCGCGATTCGCTCGCCGCGCTGCAGAGCCTGTTCACCCAGTCGCCGATCGGCCTGGGCACCCTCGGCCCGGACCTGCGCTTCCTGCGCGTGAACGACGCCCTCGCCCGGATGAACGGGGTGTCCGCCGCCGAGCACGTCGGCAAACGGCTCACCGAGGTCGTGCCCGGGGTGAACGCCGCCGCGCTCGAACGGCTCATGCGCAAGGTGCTGGAGTGCGGCTCCGCCGTCGTGGACGTCCGCCGTACCGGCCGCACCCCCGCCGACCCCGACCACGACCGGACCTGGTCCTGCTCCTACGCCCCGCTGCTGGACGGCTCCGGGCGGCGGCTCGGCCTGATCGCCTCCCTCATCGACATCACCGACGGGCAGCGCGCCCAGGCGGAGGCGGAGCGGGCGCGCAGCCGCTTCGCCCTGCTCGCGGAGGCCGGTACCCGCATCGGCACCACGCTGGACCTGGGGCAGACGGCCCAGGAGATCGTGGAGGTGCTGGTACCGCGGCTCGCGGACTCGGCCGACGTACAGCTCCTGGAAGCCGTACTGGACCCGGACGAGGCCGGCGCGTCCACCCGGGGCGTGCTGCGCCGTCTGGCCTCCCTCTTCCCGGACCCGGGAGCGCCCACCGCCAAACTGACCGCCGGGCAGACCTTCCAGATCCCGGCGGGCACCGCGTACGAGCAGGTCATCACCGAGGGCGTGGCGATGAACCTCTTCACCGCCGACATCCCGGCCCTGATCAGGGATCCGCGCGCGGCCGCGCTGCGCGCCTACCTGGCCACCCTCGGCTGCGCCCGGATGGTCCCGCTGGTGGCCCGCGGCCGGGTGCTCGGGGTGGTCGTGGTGACCCGGGTGCGCGGGCGCGAGGTCTTCGACCACGAGGACTGCGTACTGATCGACGAGGTGGTGGCCCGGGCGGCCCTGAACATCGACAACGCCCGGATGTACACCACCCAGCGCGCGGCGGCCCTGACCCTGCAGCGCAGCCTCACCAACAACGCGCTGCCCGAGGTGGCCGGCCTGGAGCTGACCGGCCGCTACCTGCCGGCCAGCGACCACGACGTCGGCGGGGACTGGTTCGACGTCATCGAGCTGCCGGACGGCCGGACCGGCCTGGTGATCGGCGACGTGATGGGCCACGGCATCCACGCGGCCGCGGTCATGGGGCAACTGCGCACCGCGGTACGGACCCTGGCGCGGCATCAGGTGACCCCGGAGCAGATGCTCCGCTCGCTGGACGCGGTGGTGGCCGACCTCGGCGAGGACGAGATGGCCACGTGCGTCTACGCCGTCCACGACCCGGTGACGGGCGCCTGCGTCATCGCCCGGGCCGGCCACCCGCCGCCGGCCGTGGTCACGGCCGCCGGAACCGTGACCTTCCTGGACGGCCCGCCCGGAACCCCGCTCGGCACGGGCGGACGGGAGTTCCGCACGGAGGAGGTCCGGCTCGCGCCGGGCAGCCTGCTGGTGCTCTACACGGACGGCCTCATCGAATCCCGGGAGCGGGACCTGGACGAGGGCATGGCGGGGCTGGCGGGCGCCCTGAGGGGCGCGGGGGAGCCACTGGAGGCCCTGTGCGACACGATCCTGGCACGACTCCTCCCGGAGGCCCCGCAGGACGACGTGGCGGTGCTGCTGGCCCGGACCCTTTGAATGCACTAGTGCAATGAGATCTTGTATCTAGCACAAAGGGCGATTATCTTTCTCTTCCATGTCTGCCAAGTCGCCGTCCCCCCTCACGCTCACCGGCCGCCACGTCCGCCTGGAGCCGCTGACCAGGAGCCACCTCCCCGACCTGTACGCGGCCGGTGGCGGCGACGAGGAGGTCTGGCGGTGGGTGGGCGGCGCGCCGCGGTCGCAGGAGGAGCTGGGCGCCACGCTCGACTCCCTGCTGGAGGACGCGGAGCGCGGCGTGTACGTGCCCTTCGCCGTCGTCCACCTCGAAAGCGGCCGGGCCGTCGGCTGGACCACGTACATGGACATCGACGCGGCCGACGAACGCCTGGAGATCGGCTGGACCTGGTACGGGCGCGCGTACTGGCGCAGCGCCGTCAACACCGAGTCCAAGCTGCTCCTGCTCACCCACGCCTTCGAAGACCTCGGCATGGGCCGGGTCCAGCTCAAGACGGACCACCTCAACACACGCTCCCAGGCCGCGATCGCCCGCCTCGGGGCGCGGCGCGAGGGCGTCCTGCGCCGCCACCGCCGACGCCCGGACGGCACCTGGCGCGACAGCGTGTACTTCTCCCTGCTGGCCGACGAATGGCCGGAGGCGAAGGCCCGGCTGGCCGCCCGGCTCTGAGCCGGGCGGGGGGCCGCCGCGCAGCGCCCTCCCGCTACCAGGCCAGGTCCTCCAGGGCCTCCAGGTCCACCACGGCCGGGGGTGCCGGCTCCGCCGCGCCCGTCAGGGGGAGTTCCGCCCAGATCACCTTGCCGCGGTCCGTGTAGCGGGTGCCCCAGCGCTCCGCGTACTGGGCCACGAGGAACAGGCCGCGCCCGCCCTCGTCGGTCGTGGCCGCGTACCGCAGGTGCGGCGAGGTGCTGCTGCCGTCGGAGATCTCGCAGATCAGGGTGCGGTCGCGGAGCAGCCGGACCCGGATCGGCGGGGTCCCGTAGCGGATGGCGTTGGTGATCAGCTCGCTGAGGATGAGCTCGGCCGTGAAGGTGACGTCCCCCAGACCCCACGCAGTGAGCTGCGCGGAGCCCGCGCGGCGGACCCGGGACACGTCCGAGGGGTCCGGGAGCACCTCCCACTCCGCGATCTGCTCGGCCGGCAGCCGCCGGGTGTCGGCGATGAGCAGGGCGATGTCATCGCTCGGCGCCGGGAACAGCAGCGCGGCCAGTACGTCGGCGCAGGCCTGGTCGGGGCTGCGGCCCGCCCGGGACAGGGCCTCGGTCAGCAGGGCGAGGCCGGTGTCGAAGTCCCGGTCGCGGTCCTCCAGCAGCCCGTCGGTGAACAGCACGAGCCGGCTCGCCTCGGGCAGCTGCAGCTCCACGGCCTCGAAGGGCATCCCGCCGACGCCCAGCGGCAGCCCGATCGGCAGCTCGGGGTACTCCACCCGGCCCTCGGGCCCGACCAGCGCCGGGCCGGGGTGGCCCGCGCTGGCCATGGCGCAGTGGCCGGACACCGGGTCGTACACCGCATAGAGGCAGGTGGCGCCGGTGACGCCCGAGGACTCGCCCTCCCCGGAACCCTCGTCGGCCGAGGACTCGTCCTGGTCGATCCGGTCGATCAGCTCGTCGAGGTGGCCCAGCAGCTCGTCGGGCGGCATGTCGAGCGTGGAGAAGTTGTGCACGGCGGTCCGCAGCCGGCCCATGGTGGCGGCCGCGTGCACCCCGTGCCCCACCACGTCGCCGACGACCAGCGCGACCCGGGTCCCGGCGAGCGGGATCACGTCGAACCAGTCCCCGCCCACCCCCGCCTTCGCGGGCAGGTACCGGAAGGCGACGTCCACGGCGCTCAGATCGGGCAGCACCCGCGGCAGCAGGCTGCGCTGGAGGGTCACCGCCACCGCGTGCTCGCGGGTGAAGCGGCGGGCGTTGTCGATGGAGACCGCGGCCCGCGCCGCCAGCTCCTCGGCGAAGGACAGGTCTTCCTCGTCGAAGGGCTCGGGGGTGTCGGCCCGCCAGAAGTTGGCCATGCCGAGGACCACCCCGCGGGCCTGGAGCGGTACGGAGATCAGCGAGTGCAGCCCGTAGTCCAGGGCCACCCGGGTGCCGTCGTGGTCCTGGGCCCGCCAGCCGAAGGCGCGGTTCAGATCGGCCGCGAGCACCGCCCGCCCGGCGTCCAGGGCCGCCGCCATCGGCGCGGTCGGCACCACGAAGCGGATGACGTCGCCCACCGGCTGGAGCGGGGAGTCGACGCGGATCCCGCTGATGGCGGCCCGGTGCATCTCGGTGTGCGCGCTGCCGCCGGGCTCCTCGCCGCGCAGCACCGGCTCCAGCAGCTCGACGGTGACGAAGTCCGCGAACCGCGGGACCGCGACCTCGGAGAGCTCCTCGGCGGTGCGCACCACGTCCAGGGTGGTCCCGATGCGCACGCCGGCGTCGTAGAGCAGCTGGAGGCGGTCACGGGCGACCGCGGCCCGGCCGGAGAGCGCGGCGAGCTCCGTGGAGTCGCGCAGGGTGGTCACGGTGCCGGACGGGCGGCCCCCGTAGGGCTTGGTCGGGCGTACGTTCACGGCGAGGAGCCGGTCGCCCGCCCGGTGGACCTCGTCGGTGGCGGCCCGCCCGGAGGCCAGCAGCGCGGCCGTGGGCGGATCGAGGCCGAGCTCGCCCACGTGCCGCTGCTCGGCGTCGGCGGGCAGGTCGAGGAGGCGGCGGGCCTCGTCGTTGGCGAGCATCAGCCGGCCGCCGGCGTCGATGATCAGGACGCCCTCGCGGACGGCGTGCAGAACCGCTTCGTGGTGTTCGTTCATCCGGGTCATCTCGGCCTCGCCGAGGCCCCGGGTCTGGCGCCGCAGCCGGCGGCTGACGAGGGCCGCGCCGCCGGTGCCGAGGAGCAGGGCGCCGGTGGCCGCGCCGAGGAGCAGGGGAAGCTGGGCCTCGACCACGTCGCCGACGTTCTCGACCTCGATGCCGGTGGCGACCAGGCCGACCACCGCGCCCGCGGAGTCCCGTACGGGGACCACGGCGCGGACCACGTCGCTGGGCTTCCCCTCGAACGTCTCGGTGAAGGCCTGCCCGGCCACGGCGCGGGAGAGGTCGCCGGTGGCGCGCTGGCCGATGAGCTCCGGGCGGGAGTCGGTGTACCGGATCCCGTCGGTGGTCATGACGGCGATGAAATCGAGGCCGGAGGCCCGGCGAGCGCCCTCGGCCAGCGGCTGGAGCGCGGCGGTGGGATCGGCGGACTCCAGGGCCGCCGGCAGGCCGGGGGCGTGCGCGAAGGCCTCGGCGGCGGCGAGGGAGCGGTTGCGGGCGTCGCGCTGGCTGTCGTACCGGGCCTGGAAGAACAGTGCCGTGGCGGCGGCCGTGATCAGCACCAGTACGAGGACGGCCTGGAGGGCGAAGACCTGGCCGGCGACGCTCCGGGCGCCGAGCGAGAGGTGTGCGAACAGCCGGGAGTGTCCGGGCCCGATTCCGGGTGGGGACCCGTCCTCGGGCGGGGGCCTGTCCTCGGGCGCTCCCTCGGAGCCCCTGGCTAGGCCAAAACGTCCGGTCATGAGCCATTTCTAACACTGTCGGCGGGGTTTGGGGGAGGTCCCGGGGCTCCTGGTGCGGTAGCGGCCGCACGGTACGCCCGGGGGCTGGTGCCGACGTACGAGGTGAAGTGCTGGCGGAAGGTGACCTCGCTGGCGAATCCGGCCCGGCGGGCCACCTCGGTGACCGGATGATCGGTGCGCTCCAGCAGTTTGCGGGCTTCGTCCAGCCGGTGGCCCAGGAGCCATTTGTGGGGGGTGGTGCCGGTCGACGCGGCGAAGTGCCGGGCGAAGGAACGCGGGGACATCCCGGCCCACCGGGCCAGGGTGGCCACGTCCAGCGCCTCGTGCAGCCGCCCGAGCGCCCGCTCCCGTACGACGGCCAGCGCCTCGGCGGTCCGGTCGGCGACCGGGGTCGGGCGGTCCAGGTACTGGGCGTGCTCGCCGGTGCGGAACGGGCCGGTCACCATCGAGCGGGCGATGGCGGCCGCCGCCTCGGAGCCGTGCGCCTCGCGGACCAGGTGCAGGCAGAGGTCGATGCCGGAGGCGACCCCGGCGGAGGTCCACAGCCCCTCGTCCCCGACGTAGAGCGGGGCCTCCTCGACGCGCACGGCGGGGTATCGGCCGGCCAGCGCGGGGGCCAGCGACCAGTGGGTCACGGCCCGGCGGCCCGCCAGCAGACCGGCCTCGGCGAGGATGAAGGCGCCGGCGCACAGGGCGGCCACCGGGATGCCCCGGGCGTGGGCGTCCCGCAGGGCGGCGAGGACCCGCTCGGGCGTCCGGTCGGAGGGCCGGTCCAGCGCGGGGACCACGAC
Organism: Streptomyces sp. CA189; assembly: GCF_056428985.1. Taxonomy (NCBI): domain Bacteria; kingdom Bacillati; phylum Actinomycetota; class Actinomycetes; order Kitasatosporales; family Streptomycetaceae; genus Streptomyces; species Streptomyces sp. CA189. The sequence goes on from NZ_JBWJVM010000008.1 coordinate 106,963, forward strand.
GAGGTCGGCGCCGGCGAGCCAGTCGAGCCCGCGGTCGGGAGCCAGGGACAGCCCGCCGGGGAGCGGGATCGGGCCGGGGTCGAGGGCGCACCGGCGCAGCTCGAAGGCCGGTACCCCGAGATGGCCGCGGTCGTGCCCCCAGACCTCGGTGATGACGGCCAGGTCGAAAGCGCGGATGCCGGGCTGGGCGACGATCGCGACGCGGTGCATGGCCGTGAGTCTGCCACGGAGCCCCGGCCGAAGGGGAGGGCCGAGCCCCCGGCAGATGCCGCCGCGAGGCCTCCGACCTGGGGCTGGGCCGGACTCCGAAGCGAGCCGGGCCCGGACTGCCACGTTGGCGGGATCCCATCGGTTCGGGGACCGGGCGGTACTGGTTCGAGGGGGACGGGCCGCCCAGGATGAGGGCATGACGAACGAGACCGCGACCCCGGCCGAGACCACGCCCACGACCACCACCACGACGGACATCGAGATCGCCGCGAACAGCGCCCTGCTGGTCATCGATGTCCAACAGGGCTTCGACGACCCCGACTTCTGGGGGCCGCGCAACAACCCGGCCGCCGAGGGGAACATCGCCGCACTGATGGACGCTTGGCAGGAGACCGGCCGCCCGGTCGTGCTCGTGCAGCACGCCTCCCGCACCGCCGGCTCCGTCCTCGCGCCGGACCAGCCCGGTTACGCCTTCAAGGACTTCGTCGCCGAGCGGGCCGGCGGGGCCGCCCTGCACGTCACCAAGTCGGTGAACTCCTCCTTCTACGGCACCCCGGACCTCGCCGACTGGCTCACCGCCCAGGGCGTCGGACAGCTCGTCGTCGCCGGCATCCAGACCAACATGTGCGTCGAGACCACCGCCCGGATGGCAGGGAACCTGGGCTACGAGGTCCTCGTGCCGCTCGACGCCACGCACACCTTCGACCTGGCGGCCGAACCCGGCCCGGACGCACCCCGGCTGACGGCCGACCAGCTCGCCACCGCCACCGCGGTCAACCTCCAGGGCGGCGGCTTCGCCCGGATCGTCACCACCGCCGGACTGCTCGCGGCGACCCGCGGCATTTCCAGCCCGTCCGGCGTTTGAGCCCTTTCAGCCGTCCGGCGTTTGAGGACCGGGGTCTGGGGCGGAGCCCCAGGGGGGTCCGGGCGCAGCCCGGGGAACGGTGGAAGGGCGGGTAGGGGACATCCCTCCGGGCCTCGGCCGAGCCGGCCAGGCAGCCAGGCGGTGAGCCGGCCAGGCCCCGAGGCCGGCCCCGCACGCGCCGACGGCCCGGACCCCCCGTCAGGGGATCCGGGCCGCCGGACAGGGCGGACGCCTCGTCAGAGGACGTCGGCCGCGATGCTCTCCGCCACCCGCTCCAGCAGCGGCCCCGCGTTCGGGATGCTCACCGCCGGGTCCGGCTCGAGGTCCGTGAGCGGGTAGGCCCGCTGGATGCCGGCGGCCTGGAGGGCCTCCTGCGTGAGCAGCAGGCGGCCGCAGACCGCGACGACGGGCTTGCCCGCCGCCCGGGCCGCCGCCGCGACACCGGCCGGAGCCTTGCCGTGCAGGGTCTGCTCGTCCAGCGAACCCTCGCCCGTGATGACCAGCGTGGCCCGCTCCAGCGCCGGCGCGAAGCCGAGCACCTCGAGCATCAGCTCGATGCCGGGACGGAACGACGCGCCGAGCAGCAGCGCCCCGTAGCCGATGCCGCCCGCTCCGCCCGCGCCGGGCGAAACCGCCGCCTCGGCGGCCAGGGAGCCGATCGACTTCTCCAGGACCACCGCGAAGTGCGCCAGCGCCGCGTCCAGCGTCGCCACGTCCTCGGGCGACGCCCCCTTCTGCGGGCCGTAGACCGCCGGAGCGCCCTTCGGACCCGTCAGCGGGTTGTCCACGTCGCTCGCCAGGACGAAGTCGACCTCCTTGATGCGGGGGTCGATGCCCGACAGGTCGGCCGAGGCCAGACCGGCCAGCGCGCCGCCGCCCGGACCGACGGGTTCACCGTTCGCATCCAGGAACACCGCGCCCAGCGCGGCCAGCATGCCCGCGCCGCCGTCGGTGGTGGCGCTGCCGCCCACACCGAAGACGATCGAGCGCGCTCCCGCGTCGAGTGCGGCCTTCAGCAGTTCGCCGGAGCCGTAGGTGGTCGCCGTCAGCGGGGCGAAGACACCCGCCGGCAGCAGCTGGAGCCCGGAGGCCTCCGCCATCTCGACCACCGCGGTGCCCTCGCGCAGCGCGAAAGCGGCCGTGACCTGGTCACCGAGCGGTCCGGTGACCCGTACCTCCCGGCGTTCGAAACCGGCCGCCACGGCGGCCGCGACCGTACCGTCGCCGCCGTCCGCGACGGGGAGGGTCTCGATCTCCACGCCCGGTACGGCCTTGCGAAGGCCGGCCGTCACCCGCTCCGCGACCTGAACGGCCGTGAGCGAGCCCTTGAATTTGTCCGCGGCGATGAGCACGCGCGCGGTCTCAGTTACTGCTCCGTCCGTCACCTTGCTAATCCCTTGCTATCGAACAGTGCAGTCGCGCCACCCATGAGCCTATCCGGAGGATCCTCCTATGCCCATGCGTGGCCTGGGCCACACCCGGCGCGGCATGCCCCTAAATAGGGATATACGCCTGCATAGTGTGGCCGCATGAGCACGGATTCACTGGAACAGCCACGTCCGGATTCCCCAGGTGGCGGGTCCGAGGGCCCTGAGGGCGGCACCGACGGGACTCCCGACCGCACCGTCGTCGTCATCGGGGTGGTCTCCGTCCTGGCCGTGGTCGCCTGGGCGGCCCTCGGGAAGAGTTCCTTCGACTCGGCGTCGAGCACCGCGCTGGCCTGGGTGCTGAGCAACTTCGCGTGGCTCTTCGTGATCGCCGCGGATGTGTTCCTCGTCATGTGCGTCGTGCTCGCGATCAGCCGCTTCGGCCGGATCCGCCTCGGCAAGGACGACTCGGAGCCGGAGTTCACGAACCTCGCGTGGATCGCGATGATGTTCAGCGCGGGCATGGGAATCGGTCTGATGTTCTACGGGGTGGGCGAGCCGCTCACCCACTACCTGAACCCGCCCCCGGCCTCCGGCGCGGCCCCCGGCACCGGCGACGCCGCCCGCGCCTCGCTCGACTACTCCTTCTTCCACTGGACCCTCACCCCCTGGGCGATCTACGGCATCGCCGGCCTCGCCCTCGCCTACGCGACCTTCCGCAAGGGCCGCGGCAACCGCCTCAGCTCCGCCTTCGTCCCCCTCATGGGCCAGGAGCGGGCCGACGGCTGGCCCGGCAAGGCCATCGACCTGCTCGCCGTCTTCGCGACCGTCTTCGGCACCGCCACCAGCCTCGGCCTCGGCGCCCTCCAGGTCGCCAAGGGCCTCAACATCACGACGGGGATCGAGGACTCGACCACGGTCGAGCTGATCATCATCGGATCCCTGTCCGCGGCCTTCGTGCTCTCCGCCTTCTCCGGCCTGCACAAGGGCGTCAAATGGCTCAGCACGATCAACATCGTGCTCGCCGCGGCCCTGATGACCTTCGTCTTCGTCCTCGGCCCGACCGTCTACATCCTCGACGTGATCCCGGCGAGCGTCGGCAGCTACCTGCACGACCTGCTCCCGATGGCCACCCGCACCGGCGCCTTCACCGACAGCGAGTGGCTCGGCGCGTGGACGATCTTCTACTGGGCGTGGTGGCTCTCCTGGGCGCCCTTCGTCGGCACCTTCATCGCCCGCATCTCGCGCGGCCGCACCATCCGCGAGTTCCTCATCGGCGTGCTCCTGGTGCCCAGCGGTGCCACCGTCGTCTGGTTCTGCGTCATGGGCGGCACCGCGATCCGCCTCGACTCCACCGGCGTCGCCGACATGGCCGCCAAGGCCAAGGAGGGCACCGAGGCCTCGCTCTTCGCGATGCTCGACGCGCTCCCGCTCGGCACGGTCACCTCGTGGATCGCGATGCTCCTGGTGATGACGTACTTCGTCACCAGCGCCGACTCCGCCTCCCTCGTCATGGGCTCCCTCACCAGCCGCGGCTCCCTGCACCCGCCGACCTGGCTCGTGGTCACCTGGGGCGTGCTGATGGCCTCCGTGGCCGCCGTCCTCCTCGTCGCGGGCGGCCTGAAGTCCCTCCAGACGGCCACCATCCTGGTCGCGCTGCCGTTCGTGGTCGTGATGATGGTCCTGTGCTGGGCCCTGGTGAAGGAGCTGCGGGAGGACCCGGGCGCGGGACCCGTCCGCCACCACGCCCTGCACGGACTCCGGGACGCGGTCAAGGCCATGGTCGGCGACGCCATCACCGAACAGGGCCCGGCCCGCCACCCCCGCCTGCGCCGCGTGGCGGAGTCGAGGAACCGCGACCGCGAGGACGGTGCGGGCGGCGGCACCGGCGCCGGCACCGGCGGAGGCCCCACCCCGGAAGCGTGATCACCGCGGGCCCGGGGCGGCTGGGTAGGGTGGCGGAGTGACCACCACGGATGACTACGCCACCTACATCGCGAGCCTGCCCCGGGTGCTGGCCGGCGCCGCCGCGCTCTTCCGGGACGACGAAGGGCGGGTGCTCCTCGTCGAGCCCAACTACCGGGAGGGCTGGGCCCTTCCGGGCGGCACCATCGAGTCGGACACCGGGGAGTCCCCGCGGACGGCCGCCCGCCGCGAGAGCGCCGAGGAGATCGGCATCGACGTACCGCTCGGCCGGCTGCTCGCCGTCGACTGGTCGATCGGCCCGGACCGGCCCCCGCTCGTCGCCTACCTCTACGACGGCGGCGTGCTCGACGCCGCGCAGCTCGCCTCCATCAAGCTCCAGGAGGAGGAGCTGCTCTCGTGGCGGCTGGTGGAGCCGGCCGAGCTGACGGAGTATCTGCTCGGATCCCTGGGCCTGCGCACCGAAGAGGCGTACCGGGTGCTGCGGTCCGGCGAGGGCGCCGCCGAGCTGGAGAACGGCCGCCGGACGCAGGCCTCGTAGACCGCTCCGCTCGTTATTCCGCGCCTACACCGAGCAGGACAGAATTCAGCAGATGATCACGATGTACGCCTGGCCCAGTACTGCCGACGGGCCCGACGCCCTGCCCATGGTCCACTTCACCACCGACCAGCAGGAGAGCGGCGAGGTCACTCCCGACGGGGTGCCGGTCTGGATGTTCGACACCGCGATCCGTGACGGCGGCTGGGCCCAGTTCACCGACTTCGAGGCCTGGTCCGTGCCGGCCGAGGGCTGGCAGGCCTTCTACCGCCGCGAGGACGACGTCCTCGCCGTCACCGGCCCCGGCTCCTGCGAGGGCTGGTACCAGGGCGGCCTCGGCGCCGACGCCGACTGGGTGGGAGCGGCCGCCGCCCAGGCGAGCGTGGTCCTGCTCGCGGCCCCCGTCCAGCACCCGTCCCTCTACGGCTACGCGGTCGAGGCGGGCGCCGCTTTCGCGCTGCTGGTCCCCCTGGTGGTCATCTAGCCGTGAACGCCCTCCCCGCGGACCCGACGGTGCTCCACCCGTTTCCCGACCAGCCGCGCGTGGTCCTGCTGAAGCCGCTGGTGACCTCGCCGCTGATCGAGGTGGGGGAGTACTCCTACTACGACGACCCGGACGACCCCACCGCCTTCGAGACCCGCAACGTGCTCTACCACTACGGGCCGGAGAAGCTGGTCATCGGGAAGTTCTGCGCGCTGGGCACCGGGGTGCGCTTCGTCATGAACGGCGCCAACCACCGCATGGACGGCCCCTCGACGTTCCCCTTCCCCATCATGGGCGGCTCCTGGGCCGAGCACTTCGACCTGCTCGCCGGCCTGCCGGGCCGGGGCGACACCGTCGTGGGCAACGACGTCTGGTTCGGCTACAACGCCATGGTCATGCCCGGGGTGCGCATCGGGCACGGCGCGATCATCGCCGCCGGCGCCGTGGTCGTGGACGACGTCCCCGACTACGGGATCGTCGGCGGCAACCCCGCCACCCTCATCCGTACCCGCCACACCGGCGAGGACGTCGCCCGCCTGCTCGCCCTCGCCTGGTGGGACTGGCCGGTGGAGCACCTCACCGAGCACATCCGTGCCGTCATGTCCGGCACGGTCACCGACCTCGAAGCGATCGCACCGCGGGCCGGTTAGGGTCCGCGCGAGCGCGTACGGCCCCTCAGCCGGTGGGGAAGGAGACCTTCGTCAGGTCTTCGGAGGCTTCCCAGATGCGCCGGGCGTCCTCGGCGCCGCGAAGGCGGGAGTAGAGCTTCTGCTCGGCAGGGGGCCGCCGAGATGTCCAGGGCCGCTCGGCCCGTAGAAGCGGGCGCCCTGCGCGTCGGCTGCCGTGGCGGCGTGGAGGGCCGGGAGCTTCGCGGTCTCGACGGTCCCGAGCAGGATGCCGCGGGCGGACAGGGCGCGGATGAGCCGCACGCCGATGGTGTCCTTGTCCCGGCCGAGTTCGGGGCGTGCGGCGAGCAGGCTGGTCGGGGCGACGCCGGGGTGGGAGAGGTTGCTCGTGATGCCCCAGCCGCCGGCCCGGCTGCGCCGGTCGAGTTCGAGGCCGAAGAGCCCGAACGCGATCTTCGACTGGCTGTAGGCGTGACCGCCCTTGTACGAGCGCTCCCAGTTCAGGTCCGGCCAGTTGATGGCGTTGCTGTTCGCGGCGACGCTGATCTGCGAGGTCACGCGTGCGCGTCCGGCGCGCAGCAGTGGCAGCATGTGCGCCACCAGGGCGAAGTGGCCGAGGTGGTTGGTGCCGAACTGCAGCTCGAACCCGTCGGCGGTCGTCTGCCGGTCGGGCGGGGTCATCACGCCGGCGTTGTTGACGAGGATGTGGATCGGGCGTCCGTCTCCCCGCAGGGTCTCGCCGAGGGCGGCGACGGAGTCGAGCGAGGACAGGCCGAGGGCGTGGAGCGATACGTCCGCCCCGGGGACCGTCCGCCGGATCCCGGTGATCGCGGCCTCGCCCTTGCGCGGATTGCGGAGAAGCGCCCGTACCACCACGGAGATCTCGCCGCCGCCCTCCTCGACCGGGCCGAGCAGGCGGTGCGCGAGCGGGGATCGGGCGCCCTGTCCCTACGGGAACTGGCCCGCGACCTCGGCGTGAGCCCGGGCGCCCCCAGCCGCCACTTCAAGACCAAACAGGCCCTGCTGGACGCCCTGGCGCTGGGTGGCTTCGAGCGGCTCGTCGAGGCCATCGACACCGCCCGGGACGAAGCGGGCGAGACGTTCGCCGAGCAACTGGACGCCGTGGCCCGCACCTACGTCGGCTTCGCCACGGACAATGCCGCGCTGCTCGACCTGATGTTCTCGGCCAAGCACAGCCCCGAGGCGTCCACGGCGCTGGGGACGGCCGCCCACCGCTGGGGCGCCCAGTTCCTCGAACTGGTCCGCCACGGGCAGCTCCGGGGCGAGGTGCGCCAGGGGCCGCTGGAGCGCGTCACGCTGACGGTCTTCGCGCCGCTGCACGGTTACATCGGTCTCGCCGCGAGCGGTGTGCTGCCCCCCGAGGCCGCCGGGCCGGGACTGGACGACGTGATCGAATCCATCGTGCGCCACTGCAGGCCCGAGTAGGCCCGAGTAGAGCGCGTGACTAGAGCTGCTCGGCCCCGGACTCGAAGGCCAGCAGGCGCACCTTGCGGTTGATGCCGCCGCCGTAGCCGGTCATGGAGCCGGACGCCCCGATGACGCGGTGGCACGGGACGATGATGCCGACCGGGTTCTTGCCGTTGGCCAGCCCCACCGCGCGCGAGGCGTTGGGCTTGCCGAGCTCGGCGGCCAGTTCCCCGTAGGACCAGGTCTGCCCGTAGGGGATCCGTACGAGCTGCTCCCACACGCTGCGCTGGAACTCGGTGCCCTCCAGCCGGACCGGCAGGTCGAACGCGGTGAGCTCGCCGGCGAAGTACGCGGTCAGTTGCCGCACCACCTCCGGGAAGGGGGCCTCACCGGCCGCTACGCGCTCCCCGAAGGCCTCCTCGGCCGGGCGGTGGCGCTGCCCGGTCATGTAGAGCCCGCAGAGGACCCCGTCGGCGGCGACGAGGGTGAGCGGCCCGTAGGGGCTGTCCACGACGGTGTGCTGCTTGGTGGTGCTCGTGCTGCTCGCGCTGCTGCTCATGGTGGTTCGTGCTCCTCGGACGTCGGACGGGGGAGGTCAGGCGGGCAGGACGTTGATCGCGTGGTCCTCGGTGGCCCACAGGTACTGCACGGCGTACGCGCGCCAGGGCCGCCAGTGCGCCGCGCGGGCCGTCAGCGCCACGGGTGTCGAGGGCAGCCCGAGCCCCTTCGCGGCCCGCCGGATCCCCAGATCGGCCGGGATGAAGGCGTCCGGGTCGCCCAGGGCCCGCATCGCGATGATCTCGGTGGTCCACGGACCGAAGCCGGGCAGCGCGCCCAGCCGTGCGCGGGCGGCCTCCCAGTCGCTGTCGATGCCGAGCGGGAGCGAGCCGTCGGCGAGGGCCGAGACGAGCGTGGTGAAGGTGGTCCGCCGGCTGCGCGGCAGCGCCAGGGACTCCGGGTCCAGCCCGGCCAGGGCCTGTGAGGTGGGGAACAGGTGGGTCAGCCCGCCCTCGGGATCGGGGTCGGCCACCGGCTCGCCGAGGGCCTGCACCAGGCGGGCCGCGTGCGTGCGGGCCGCCGCGGTGGACACCTGCTGGCCGAGGACCGCCCGTACGGCGAACTCCTCCGCGTCGACGGTACGCGGCACCCGGCGGCCGGGAGCCTTGGCCACGAGCGGGGCCAGCAGCGGGTCGGCGCGCAGCTGCTCGTCGACGGCCTCGGGATCCGCGTCGAGGTCCAGGAGCCGCCGGCAGCGGCTGATCGCGATGGTCAGGTCGCGCAGATCGGTGAGGGCCAGCCGGCAGCCGATGTGGTCGGGCTGAGGGGTGAGGGCGACGACGCCGGTGCCGTACGGGAGCCGGAGCGTGCGCCGGTAGCCGCCCGCCCGCCACTCCTCGACCCCGGGGACGGCGGTCGCGGCGAGGTGGCCGAAGAGGTTGTCCGGGGTGAGCGGGGCACGGAAGGGGAGCCGCAGGCTGATGGTGCCGGGCACCTGGGCGGGCCCGGCCCCCGGGCCCGCACCCCCGCCCGCACCCCGGCCGGCCGCCCGTGTCCGGAGCTCGCTCGGCGCCAGGGCGAAGACCTCGCGGACGGTGTCGTTGAAGGTCCGGATCGAGGAGAACCCGGCGGCGAAGGCGACGTCGCCCATCGGGAGCGCCGAGGTTTCGATCAGCAGCCGGGCGGTCTGCGCGCGCTGCGCCCTGGCGAGGGCGAGGGGCCCCGCGCCGAGCTCGGCGCCCAGCTGGCGCTCCACCTGCCGGGAGGAGTACCCGAGCCGGGAGGCCAGCCCCGGGACGCCCTCGCGGTCGACCACCCCGTCCTGGATGAGGCGCATCGCGCGGGCGACGGCGTCGGCGCGGGCGTTCCACTCGGGCGAGCCGGGGGAGGTGTCGGGCCGGCACCGCTTGCAGGCCCGGTACCCGCCCTGCTGGCAGGCGGCGGCGCTGGGCAGGAAGGTCATGTTCTCGACCTTGGGGGGTACGGCGGGGCAGCTCGGGCGGCAGTAGATGCCGGTGGTCCTCACCGCGGTGAAGAACCAGCCGTCGAAGCGGGCGTCCTTCGACTGGACGGCCCGGACGCAACGCTCCGTGTCGGTGTACATGGGTCCATCCTCCCGGCCGGCCGGGCCCCGGGCTGGCGGTTTTCCGACACCAAGCTTATGCGCGGGCCGCGCTTTCTCCTGGTGCCCGGCGCTGGATCCCCGCTGCGCGGAGGTGACCCGCCGGGCGCGGCCCCGGCTGCGGCTGCCGCTGCGCGGGGCGAAGTCCCCTACCCGCCCTTCCACCGTTCCCTGGGTCTCCGCCCCAGACCCCGCGCCTCAAACGCCGGCGGGGCTGGATTGTGGCCGGCGTCGGAGCGCACGTGGGCGCAGCCGGCCATATCCAGCCCCGCCGGCGTTTGATTCCAGGCTCCGCGCAGCGGTACGGACGGCTCTTGCGGGGGCTTCCAGGCTCGCACAGCGGTACAGGGTCCCCTGGATGCGGGAAGGGCCCCCGGCTGCCTGGTGGCGGCCGGGGGCCCTCTCGTGCGCGTGCAGCCGGGGCTACGGGGCCTGGGTGGCCCGCGCTTCGCGGCGGTTGTGGCGGAACGTGTTCGCGCGACGGGTCGTCGCGAACAGCGGGATGGTCGCCGCCAGAGCGATCTGCAGTGCGCAGCCGGTCTGGAGCAGCAGCCCGCCGCCCGGCGCGTCGAACGCCCACGCGGCCAGCAGACCCATCGCCGCGACGATCCAGCTCAGCATCGCCACCGCGAGGACACCCCGCGGCTTGGGGTACTCGACCCGGCTCACCATCAGCCAGGCCACGCCGACGATCGCCAGCAGGGTCGGGATGAACGGCAGCTCCAGCAGCACGATCGAGACGACCGTCAGCGCGCCGAAGGGGCTCGGCATGCCCTGGAACATGCCGTCCTTCATCGCCACGCAGCTGAATCTCGCGAGGCGCAGCACCACCGCCAGCAGGACCACGATCGCCGCCAGCGCCGACATCTTCTGCACGGCGTCATCGGCGACCATGCCGTAGACGAGCACGAAGTACGCCGGAGCCAGGCCGAAGCTGATCAGGTCGGACAGGTTGTCCAGCTCCGCGCCCATCGGCGAGCTGCGCAGCTTGCGGGCCACGATGCCGTCGAAGAGGTCGAAGACCGCGGCGAGCAGCATCAGTATCACGGCCGTGGCCGCGCTGCTGCGGGCCATGCCCGACTCGCCGCTGCCGGTGAGGTGCGGGATGAGGATCCCGGTGGTGGTGAAGTACACCGCCATGAACCCGCACGTCGCGTTGCCGAGGGTGAGGGTGTCCGCTATCGACAGCCGCAGTGACAGCGGCATGTCGTCCTCGGTGGACTCCTCCTCGGACGCCTCCGGCACCCAGCCGGAGGCGGGCGTCGACAGGTTCGCCGGAGTTTCAGGTTCAGTCACGGTCAATTCGGGTCACCCCCGCGGTGGTGGCCTGTCCGACCTCGACCGCGACCTCGACGCCCTCGGGGAGGTAGATGTCGACGCGGGAGCCGAAGCGGATCAGACCGATGCGTTCGCCCTGCTCCACCTTGGTGCCGGCCGGCAGGTACGGGACGATGCGACGGGCGACGGCGCCGGCGATCTGCACCATCTCGATGTCGCCGAGTTCGGTGTCGAAGTGCCAGACGACGCGCTCGTTGTTCTCGCTCTCCTTGTTGAACGCCGGAACGAATCCACCGGGGACGTGTTCCACGGACGTCACCGTGCCCGCGAGGGGCGCGCGGTTGACGTGGACGTTCAGCGGGCTCATGAAGATCGCGACGCGGGTCCGCCCGTCCTTCCACGGCATGATGCTCTGCACCACACCGTCGGCGGGGGAGATGACCCGGCCCTGCGTGATCTCACGCTCGGGGTCGCGGAAGAACCACAGCATGCCCGCCGCGAGCGCGGTGGTGGGCACGGCCACGGCCGCCCAGCGTCCGGACTTGCGAGCCCGGACGAGGCTGATGGCGGCGGTGGCGACGGTCGGCAGAAGCCACGGCGATGCTCCGCGCGCGAGGCGTCCACCGAGGAGGCCGACGCGAGGTGCAGAGGTTTGGCTGTGGGGCATGGATGACCTTCGTAGCGGGTGATGCCGCGCCGCAAACGGGGGGACGGGACGGCGGCTTTACTGGAATGCTATCGGTTGCACGCAACAACTGGGCAAGCCAGAAGCCGAGTCGATGACCGTGAGCCAGTGACTGCTAGTGACTCTTTCACGGAAAACCACTGGATGATTTACCGCAAAAGGGACTTTCAGCCCTGGAGCCGGTACTCCTCGAGCAGGCGTCGCCCGATGATCATTTTCTGGATCTCGGCGGTACCTTCACCGATGAGCAGCATGGGTGCCTCTCGGTAGAGGCGCTCGATCTCGTACTCCTTCGAGAAGCCGTAGCCACCGTGGATACGGAACGCGTCCTCCACCACCTCCTTGCAGTACTCGGAGGCGAGGTACTTCGCCATCCCTGCTTCGAGGTCGTTTCGTTCCCCGGAGTCCTTTTTGCGTGCTGCATTGACCATCATCGCATGGGCGGCTTCGACCTTGGTAGCCATCTCGGCCAGCTTGAACTGGATCGCCTGGTGCTCGGCGATGGCCTTGCCGAAAGTGTGACGTTGTTGGGCATACGAGACACCCAGCTCGAACGCACGCTGTGCGACGCCGCAGCCACGGGCCGCCACGTTGACGCGGCCGACCTCGACCCCGTCCATCATTTGGTAAAACCCTCGGCCGGTCTTCCCGCCCAGGACCCGATTGGCCGGAATGCGTAGTCCGTCCATGATGAGCTCGGTGGTGTCGACCCCCTTGTAGCCCATCTTGTCGATCTTGCCGGGGATGGTCAGGCCGGGCCGGACCTCACCGAAGCCGGCCTCCTTCTCCACGAGGAAGGTCGTCATCGACTTGTGGGGGGCGGTGCCCTCCGGGTGTCCTTCGTCACTGCGCACCAGAACGGCCACCAGCGTGGACGTGCCGCCGTTCGTCAGCCACATCTTCTGGCCGTTCAGGACGTACTCGTCGCCGTCCTTCACCGCCTTCGAGGTGATGGCCGACACATCGGAGCCGAGCCCCGGCTCGGACATCGAGAACGCCCCGCGCACCTCGCCCAGCGCCATCCGCGGAAGGAAGTACTCCTTCTGCTCCTGGGTGCCGTGCTGCTTGAGCATGTACGCCACGATGAAGTGGGTGTTGATGATGCCCGAGACGGACATCCAGCCGCGCGCGATCTCCTCGACGCACAGCGCGTAGGTGAGGAGCGACTCACCCAGGCCGCCGTACTCCTCCGGGATCATCAGGCCGAAGAGGCCGAGCTCCTTGAGGCCGTCGACGATCGCTTGCGGGTACTCGTCCCGGTGCTCCAGCTCGGTCGCGACCGGGATGATCTCCTTGTCGACGAACTCCCGGACGGTCTTGAGGATGTCCCTCTGGTCGTCCGTCAGGCCGGCGGTCTGGGCAAGTCGGCTCATGGTTCTACTTCCCCTGTTCCTTCAGCGTGGGGCGGCCGGGCTGCTCGCCGCCGCGCTCCTTGATGTACGTCTCGGTCGGGACCATCACCTTGCGCCGGAAGACGCAGACGAGGGTGCCGTCCTGCTTGTAGCCCTTGGTCTCCACGTAGACGATGCCGCGGTCGTTCTTCGACTTCGACGGGGTCTTGTCCAGGACCGTGGTCTCGCCGTAGATCGTGTCCCCGTGGAAGGTGGGCGCCACGTGCCGCAGCGACTCGATCTCCAGATTGGCGATGGCCTTGCCGGAGACGTCCGGCACCGACATGCCCAGGAGCAGGGAGTAGATGTAGTTGCCCACGACCACGTTCTTGCCGAAGTCGGTCGTGTTCTCGGCGTAGTTGCTGTCCATGTGGAGCGGGTGGTGGTTCATGGTCAGCAGGCAGAAGAGGTGGTCGTCGTACTCGGTGACCGTCTTCCCGGGCCAGTGTTTGTAGACCGCGCCGATCTCGAACTCTTCGTAGGTGCGTCCGAACTGCATGGTGCTACGCCTCCGGGATCTCGAACTTGGTGGTGCGCTGCATGCCGGCGGCGCGGCCCTTGCCCGAGATGACCAGCGCCATCTTGCGGCTGGCCTCGTCGATCATCTCGTCGCCGAGCATCGCCGAGCCCTTCTTGCCGCCCGCCTCGGAGGTGCACCAGTCGTAGGCGTCGAGGATCAGCTCGGCGTGGTCGTAGTCCTCCTGGGAGGGGGAGAAGACCTCGTTGGCCGCGTCGACCTGGCCGGGGTGCAGCACCCACTTGCCGTCGAAGCCCAGGGCCGCCGCGCGACCGGCGACCTCGCGGTAGCCGTCGACGTTCTTGATCTGGAGGAAGGGGCCGTCGATCGCCTGGAGGTCGTGCATGCGGGCCGCCATCAGGATCCGCATCAGGATGTAGTGGTAGGCGTCCGCGCCGTAGCCGGGCGGCTGCATGCCCACGACCAGGGACTTCATGTTGATGGAGGCCATGAAGTCGGCCGGCCCGAAGATGATGGTCTCCAGCCGCGGCGAGGCGCCGGCGATCTCGTCGACGTTCACCAGGCCCTTGGCGTTCTCGATCTGGGCCTCGATGCCGATCTTGCCGACCTCGAAGCCCATCGTCTTCTCGATCTGCGTCAGGAGGAGGTCGAGCGCCACGACCTGCTGGGCGTCCTGGACCTTCGGCAGCATGATGCAGTCGAGGTTCTGGCCGGCGCCCTCGACGACCGTGATCACGTCGCGGTACGTCCAGTGGGTGGTCCAGTCGTTGACGCGCACCACCCGGGTCTTGCCGGTCCAGTCGCCGTTGTTCAGCGCGTCCACGATCGTGTGGCGGGCGCCCTCCTTGGCGAGGGGGGCGCAGGCGTCCTCCAGGTCCAGGAAGACCTGGTCGGCCGGCAGGCCCTGGGCCTTCTCCAGGAACCGGGGGTTGGAACCCGGCACCGCGAGGCAGGAGCGGCGCGGCCGCAGCCGGTTGACCGGGGAAGAGGGCGTGGTCATGCGGGGACCTCCGTGCTTGCAAGGGTGTCAGGGTTAAGGATCTCGTCGGCGTCGCCGAGCGGGTGGAGCTTGTTGGCCCTGCGGATCTCGTCGACGATTTTGCCGATGATCTCCGTGATGCCGAAGTCCTTGGGGGTGAAGACAGCCGCCACCCCGGCCTCCTTGAGCGCCACGGCGTCGGCATTCGGAATGATGCCGCCGAGCACGACGGGGATGTCACCCGCCCCCGCCGCGCGCAGGCGTTCCAGCACGTCCGGGACGAGCGCGCTGTGCGAGCCGGACAGGATGGACAGTCCCACGCAGTGCACGTCCTCGGCCAGGGCCGCCGAGGAAATCTCCTCGGGGGTCAGCCGGATGCCCTGGTAGACCACCTCGAAGCCGGCGTCGCGGGCCCGTACGGCGATCTGCTCAGCGCCGTTGGAGTGCCCGTCCAGGCCGGGCTTGCCGACCAGCAGGCGCAGCCTGCCGGAGCCCAGCTCGTCGGCCGTACGGGAGACCTTCGCGCGGACGAGGGCCATGGGGGTCCCCTCCTCGGCGGTCACGGCCACCGGGGCCGAGGAGACCCCGGTCGGGGCCCGGAACTCGCCGAAGACCTCGCGCAGCGCGCTCGACCACTCGCCGGTGGTGACACCGGCGCGGGCGCACTCCAGGGTGGCCTCCATCAGGTTCTCGTCCCCGGCGGCGGCCTCCTTCAGCCGGTCCAGGGCCTGCATGACCGTGGGGAAGACGAACGGGTCGCCGCCGCCCTGCCGGTCCGAGGACTCCTGGCGCTCGGCCTTCCAGCGCCCGATGCGCTCGACGGTCTGCGCCTCCAGGGCCCCGTCCACCGTCATGATGGCGCCGTCCAGGTCGGCGGTGAGCGGGTTCTCCTCGGTCTGCTGGAAGCAGTTGACGCCGACGATCTTGTCCTGGCCGTCCTCGATCCGGGCCCGCCGCGCGGCGTGTGAGGAGACCAGCTCGCCCTTGAGGTACCCGGACTCGACGGCCGCCATCGCGCCGCCCATCTCCTGGATCCGGTCGATCTCGGCCAGGCACTCGGCCACCAGGGACTCGACCTTGGCCTCGATCACGTGCGACCCGGCGAAGATGTCCTCGTACTCCAGCAGGTCGCTCTCGTGGGCCAGGACCTGCTGGATGCGCAGCGACCACTGCTGGTCCCAGGGCCGGGGCAGGCCCAGCGCCTCGTTCCAGGCCGGCAGCTGCACGGCGCGGGCGCGTGCGTCCTTGGAGAGGGTGACCGCGAGCATCTCCAGCACGATCCGCTGGACGTTGTTCTCCGGCTGCGCCTCCGTCAGGCCCAGGGAGTTGACCTGGACCCCGTAGCGGAAGCGGCGCTGCTTGTCGTTCTCGATGCCGTAGCGCTCGCGGGTGACCTTGTCCCAGATGCGGCCGAAGGCGCGCATCTTGCACATCTCCTCGATGAAGCGGACGCCCGCGTTCACGAAGAAGGAGATCCGGGCGACGACCTCGCCGAACCGCTCCGGCGGGACCTGGCCCGAGTCGCGCACCGAGTCCAGGACCGCGATGGCCGTGGACATCGCGTACGAGATCTCCTGGACGGGGGTGGCCCCGGCCTCCTGCAGGTGGTAGCTGCAGATGTTGATCGGGTTCCACTTCGGGATGTGGTTGACCGTGTACGCGATCATGTCCGTCGTCAGGCGGAGCGAGGGCACGGGCGGGAAGACGTGCGTCCCGCGCGAGAGGTACTCCTTGACGATGTCGTTCTGAGTGGTGCCCTGGAGCTGGGCGATGTCCGCGCCCTGCTCCTCGGCGGCCACCTGGTAGAGCGCCAGCAGCCACATGGCGGTGGCGTTGATCGTCATCGAGGTGTTCATCTGTTCCAGGGGGATGTCCTGGAACAGCCGCCGCATGTCGCCCAGGTGGGAGACCGGGACCCCGACCCGGCCGACCTCGCCGCGGGCGAGGATGTGGTCGGGGTCGTATCCGGTCTGCGTCGGCAGGTCGAACGCGACCGACAGGCCGGTCTGGCCCTTGGCGAGGTTGCGGCGGTACAGCTCGTTGGACGCCTCGGCCGTGGAGTGGCCGGCGTACGTCCGCATGAGCCACGGACGGTCCTTCTGGCGCTCTGTCATCTCAGGCTGTCCCTTTGGCCTTTGAGGGGTCTCAGATGTTGCGGAAGCGGTTGATCGCGTCGAGGTGCGTCGCGCGCATCTCGTGGTCCCGGACGCCGAGGCCCTCCTCGGGGGACAGGCAGAGCACGCCGACCTTGCCCTGGTGGAGGTTGCGGTGGACGTCGTAGGCGGCCTGGCCGGTCTCCTCCAGGGAGTAGACCCGGGAGAGGGTGGGGTGGATCTTGCCCTTCGAGATCAGGCGGTTGGCCTCCCAGGCCTCGCGGTAGTTCGCGAAGTGCGAGCCGATGATCTTCTTCAGGGACATCCACAGGTAGCGGTTGTCGTACTCGTGCATGTAGCCCGAGGTCGAGGCGCAGGTGGTGATGGTGCCGCCCTTGCGGGTGACGTAGACGCTCGCGCCGAAGGTCTCGCGGCCCGGGTGCTCGAAGACGATGTCGATGTCCTCGCCGCCGGTGAGCTCGCGGATGCGCTTGCCGAAGCGCTTCCACTCCTTCGGGTCCTGGGTGTGCTCGTCCTTCCAGAACGTGTAGCCCTCGGCGTTGCGGTCGATGACCGCCGTCGCGCCCATCGCCCGGCAGATGTCCGCCTTCTCCGGGGAGGAGACCACGCAGATCGGGTTGGCGCCGCCGGCCAGCGCGAACTGCGTGGCGTACGAGCCGAGCCCGCCGCTGGCGCCCCAGATCAGGACGTTGTCGCCCTGCTTCATGCCGGCGCCGTTGCGGGAGACCAGCTGGCGGTAGGCGGTGGAGTTGACCAGGCCGGGGGAGGCGGCCTCCTCCCAGCTGAGGTGGTCGGGCTTGGGCATCAGCTGGTTCGACTTGACCAGCGCGATCTCCGCCAGGCCGCCGAAGTTGGTCTCGAAGCCCCAGATGCGCTGCTCGGGGTCGAGCATCGTGTCGTTGTGGCCGTCGGAGGACTCCAGCTCGACCGACAGGCAGTGCGCGACGACCTCGTCGCCCGGCTTCCAGGCGTTGACGCCGGGGCCGGTGCGCAGGACGACGCCCGCGAGGTCGGAGCCGATGATGTGGTACGGCAGGTCGTGGCGCTTGGTGAGCTCCGAGAGGCGCCCGTAGCGCTCCAGGAAGCTGAAGGTGGACACCGGCTCGAAGATCGAGGTCCACACGGAGTTGTAGTTGACCGAGGAGGCCATGACGGCGACCAGGGCCTCGCCCGGGCCCAGCTCGGGGAGCGGGACCTCGTCGAGGTGCAGGGACTTGCGGGGGTCCTTCTCGCGGGTGGTGAGCCCGGCGAACATCTCCGTCTCGTCCTTGTGCACGGTGATCGCGCGGTACGAGTCGGGGAGCGGCAGGGCAGCGAAGTCGGCGGCCGTCGCGGCCTGCGACTGGATCGCGTCCAGGATGTCCTTCACGGTGTTGCCTCCGGCCGTGCGCTGATGAGGGTGCGCTGAGGGAAACGGGGTGCGTTGAGCTGCTGAATGGCGAAGCGGTGTGGTGAGCGGTGCTGCTCGGGGGCGCCGTCGATTCGGCTGGGGTGGAGCTGCGCGTTGCCTGTGGTGGGGCGGTGCGGGGGCCTGGTGACGCAGGCATCCGGGGCGCGTTCCGTGCCGAGTGGGCTGGACCGCGGGGACATCCGGACGAGATTCAACGTATGGCACCCCGTGTCACTCAGCAAGGCACCGCGTGCCAAAACTTTCTCTCATTTGCCGATTGACCTGCACGGATGAGCGATGATCGATCAGAGTTACCCGCGAGTAGGGGCAACTCGGACAAACGAAAGCGGCCGCCCCCGGAACGGGAGCGGCCGCTGTGACGTGTGTCGCCTACTTGTTTCTGAGCGCCTCTTCGATGGTCCGCATGACCTCGTCGAGCGGGGCGTCCGTACGGGCCACCGCCACCAGTACCTCGCCCTGCGTGCGCACCAGGGCCGGCTCGGGGGCCGGCGCCGTGCTCAGCGTGCGCCCCGCGCCGATCCCGGAACCGAAGGTCTTGCGCACGATCGAGAAGGCGTGGTCGAGCTGCGCCTCCACGTCGCCCTGGCCGCCCGCCCGCAGCCAGCGCCGCAGCACGTGGTTGTGGGCCGTGACCACGGCCGAGGCGGCGACCTCCGCCAGCAGCGGGTCGTCGTTGCCGTCGTGGTGGTCGGTCTCGTCGAAGTGGGCCAGCAGGTAGCGGGTGAAGAGCCGCTCGTACCGGGCGACCGAGGCGATCTCCCGCTCCCGCAGCGCCGGCACCTCGCGGGTGAGCCGGTAGCGCTCCACCGACACCGCCGGCGAGGCGGCGTACATCTTCATGACTTCCTTGATCCCCCGGCACACCGTGTCGAGCGGGTGCTCGTGCGCCGGGGCCACGTCGAGGACGGCCTCGGCGCGGGTCAGGGTGTCGTCGTGGTCCGGGAAGATCGCCTCTTCCTTGGACCGGAAGTGCCGGAAGAAGGTCCGGCGGGCCACCCCGGCCACCGAGGCGATCTCGTCGACCGTCGTGGCCTCGTACCCCTTGTTCGCGAAGAGCTCCATGGCGGCCGCCGCGAGCTCACGGCGCATCTTGAGCCGCTGGGCGGCCGCCTTGGTACCGGCCGGGGTCTCCGGGGCGTCGGAGGCCGCGGAGGCGCGGGGCGAGGTCTTGGCGGGCTGGGACATAGAGCGAAAGTACTTCATTCGTGCGGGAGAGCGCTCCCGAGGGGGGTGGGGCGGGAAGGGATGCGGGGGAGGGCCGGCACTGGGCACACAGTGCTCCTCGGGAGGGTTCGTCCGCCGTGAGGGTCCGGCGGACCCGAGCAGCCCTCCCCACGCATCCTGCTCGTGGGGCTCCTGCGCCTGCCGCGGGTTACCGGCGGGGGGCGTACTCACGGAATCCGCGGCCGGTCTTCCGGCCCAGGCAGCCCGCCGCGACCAGGTGCTCCAGCAGCGGGGACGGGGCCAGGCCCGGGTCGCGGAACTCCTTGTGCAGGACCTGCTCGATGGCCAGCGACACGTCCAGGCCGACCACGTCGAGGAGCTCGAACGGCCCCATCGGGTAGCCGCCGCCCAGCTTCATCGCCGCGTCGATGTCGTCGATGCCGGCGTAGTGCTGCTCGACCATCTTGATCGCGTTGTTGAGGTACGGGAACAGCAGCGCGTTCACGATGAAGCCGGCCCGGTCCCCGCAGTCCACCGCGTGCTTGCGCACCTGCCCGCAGATCCCGCGGACCGTGGCGTGCACGTCGTCGGCGGTCAGGACGGTCCGGACCACCTCGACCAGCTTCATCGCCGGGGCCGGGTTGAAGAAGTGCATGCCGATCACGTCCTCGGGCCGCGAGGTCGCGCGGGCGATCGCGATCACCGGGAGCGAGGAGGTCGTGGTGGCGAGCACCGCACCGGGCTTGCAGGCCTTGTCCAGCGCGCGGAACAGCTCCTGCTTCACGTCCAGGTTCTCGGCGACGGCCTCCACGGCCAGGTCCACGTCGGCGAAGGCGTCCAGCGAGCCCGCCGCCGTGATCCGGCCCACGGTGGCGGCGGCCGCCTCCGCCGTCAGCCGGCCCCGGTCGACCGCGCGGGCCAGCGACTTGCCGATCGCGGCCTTGGCCGCGTCCGCCTTCTCCTGGCTGCGGGCCGCCAGCACCACGGGGAAGCCGGCCTGCGCGAAGACCTGCGCGATCCCGCTCGCCATGGTGCCCGAACCGGCCACGCCGACCGAGTTCACCGGACGGCTCGCCCGGACCAGATCCCCGTCCGGCGGAGTCTGCAGGTCACGGACGACGACCTGGCTGCCCGGGGCCTCGTACGTGTAGAAGCCGCGCCCGGACTTCTGCCCGGTCAGGCCCGCCTCGGCGAGGTGGCCGAGGATCGGGGTCGGGGCGTGCAGCCGGTCGCCCGAGGCGGTGTACATGGCCTCCAGGACGGTGCGGGCGGTGTCCACGCCGATCAGGTCGAGCAGCGCGAGCGGGCCCATCGGCAGGCCGCAGCCCAGTTTCATCGCCGCGTCGATGTCCTCGCGGGAGGCGTACTTCGCCTCGTACATGGCGGCGGCCTGGTTGAGGTAGCCGAACAGCAGGCCGTCGGCGACGAAGCCCGGACGGTCGCCGACCGCGACGGGCTCCTTGCCGAGCTCGCGGGCCAGGGCGGTGACCGCCTCGACGGCCGGCGGGGCCGTCAGCACGCTGGAGACGACCTCGACCAGCTTCATCGCCCCGACCGGGTTGAAGAAGTGCAGGCCGACCACGCGCTCCGGGCGCTGGGACTCGGCGGCCATCCGCGTCACCGACAGGGCGTTGGTGCCGGTGGCCAGGATCGCGGTGGGCCGGACGATCGCGTCGAGCTCGCGGAAGATCCGCTGCTTGAGCTCGTAGGACTCGGGGACCACCTCGATGACGAGGTCGGCGTCGGCGGCGGCGCCCAGCTCGGAGAAGGTGCGGAAGCGGGCGAGCACCCCTTCGCGCTCCTGCTCGGTGAGCTGCTCGCGGGCCACGGAACGGGCGGTGGCCGCCGCGAGGGCCGCGGTGGCCCGGCGGGCGGCGGCCTCGCTGACGTCGATGCCGATGACCTCGCGGCCGGCCCGGGCGAGGACTTCGGCGATGCCGGAGCCCATCGTGCCGAGACCGACGACGGCGATGGTCTGCAGGGCGGGGCGGACGGGCTGGGAGGAGGGGGAGGGCTGACCGGACGTGGACGGAAGGTCCATCGCGGGACTCCAGTGGAAGAGGGTGACGACTGAGGGGGGCGCGCGGAGCACGGCGCGCGCGGAGGCCGTACGGAAGACCGCGCGGCGGCCGTACGCCGAGAGCGGGCGGAAAACCGTCCGTCAGACGCGTGCGGCAGATATGCGGCAGACGTGCGGAGAAGCCCGGGGCTCCCGGAGCGAACCAGGGGTCGCGGCAGGACCGGGGAACCCGGAGGAACCGGGGATCCCGGCAGGAAGAAGCCCGTGGGGCCGAAGCGGCGGAGCCCTGTCCCGGGGTCACGCCGTGAGGTCGTGCAGAAGTCGTGCAGAACCGACTGGCACGAGGTGGCTGCGTCACCAGGCCGCCCTCGTACGTGTTGGTAGGACAGTAACCCGTGCCCAACTGGTCCGCCAGAGCGCGCAGATGTGACCTGTACCGCCCAAATGTACCGATCATCGATCATCGATCAACCGGCTGCTCTAGGGTGGCCGCGTGAACGAGGTGCTGGAACGTCTGCGGGTCGAAGCCGGGCAGGCCCCGGAGGACGGGGCGCGGTACGCGGCGCTGCTCGCGGCGGACGCGGACGGCCTGGCGGACTCCCTGACCTCCGCCGGGCTGCCCCTGTGGGCCCGCGAACTGGCCGCGTACCGACTGGGGCTGGCCGGCGACCGCCGGGCCTTCGAATCCCTGGTCCTGCTGCTCAACCACCGGGATCCGCCGCGCTGCGAGGCGGCCGCGCAAGCGCTGGCCGTCCTCGGCGACCCGCGGACCGCCCGCGCGGCGGCGGCGCTGGCCACGAACGAACTGCGGACGGCCTACGCCCTGCACCCGGTCCGGCTGCTGGCGGCGCTGCGCGCCCCGGAGTCCGCCCCGGCGCTGATCCGGACCCTGTCGCGGCTGCTCGCGCCGCACGACCCGTACTGGCGGGTGGCCCTGGCCTGTGTGGAGGGGCTGGGCGCGCTGGCGGACCAGCGCGCCCGGGAGGTCCTGACCCGGGCCCAGTCGCACCCCCGGCTGGCGGTGGCGGCGACCGCGGCCCTGCGGGCGCTGGGGGTCAGCTAGCGAAGCCGGTCTTGAACCCGGTGCCGAAGCCGGCTCCGGAACCGGTCCGGAACCCGGTCTCGCTCTCGGAGCGGGACTCGGTGCCGGTCCGCTCCGGGAGGACCGCGAAGGCCTCGATCTCCATGAGCAGTTCGGGCCGGAACAGCGCCGCCACCTGGACCGCCGAGGAGGCCGGGAGGCGGTCCGGGGCGATCACCTCGTCGCGGGCCGCGCGTACCGCCGGGAGGTGGGCGACGTCCGTGACGAAGTACGTCAGCTTCACCACGTCGTCGAAGGTCGCCCCGGCCGCAGCCAGGCACCGCCGCAGGTTCTCGAACACCTGCCGGGCCTGGGCGTCGGCGTCGCCCTCGCCGACCAGCTCGCCCTTCTCGTCGAAGGCGCACTGCCCGGACACGGCGACGAACCGCCCGGTGCCCCAGACGACGTGGTTGTAACCGGTGCCTGGGGCTACGCCCTCCGGCGCGGCGATGCGGGTGAGGTGGTTGTTGTCCTGTGAGGTGGTCATGGGCATGATCTTGCCTGCTGTGGCTCGGCCGGGCCTAGCCCGTCTCTTTCTGATCTTGCCTGGCCCGCGTCGCCCGGCACCGCACCTCGCCGCACTGCCGGGGCACCCGAGTACGTCCAGTACGCGGGAGCCCCGGCAGCGCGCCGAGGCACGGCACCGGACGACGCGGGCCTGACCGGCAAGATCCGAAAGAGACGGCCTAGCCCCGGAAGCCCAGCAGGCCGTGCAGGGCCGCGCCGCCCGCCGACGGCGGGACCGCGCGGGTCGCCGGGATCGGGGTGGGGGCGGGCTGGGCGGGGCAGACGGCGTCCGCGGCCTTGCCCGTCAGCAGGTACGCGGACAGCTTCTCGTCCAGGCACTTGTTGCCGCTGAGGGCGATGCCGTGGTTGCCGCCGCCCTCCTCCACCACCAGCGCCGAGCCCGCGAGCTTGCTCCGCATGCTCACCGCGCCCTCGTACGGGGTCGCGGCGTCCTCGGTCGCCTGGAAGAGGAGCGCCTGCGGCAGCGCCGTGTTGGTGACGTCCGGGGCCTGGAGCGGCTCGGTCGGCCAGAACGCGCACGGGGCGTTGTACCAGGCGTTGTTCCAGGTCATGAAGGGCGCCTTGGCGTGGGTGCGCCACATGTCGGTCCGCCACTGGTTCCAGTTCCTGGGCCAGGCCGAGTCCCGGCACTGCACGGCCGTGTACACGCTGTAGCTGTTGCCCGCCGAGGGCTCCACCGCGCCGAACCGCTCGTACGCCGAGACCAGCGGCTTCGGGTCGCCCTCCACCGCGTACGCGGAGAAGGCCGCGGCGAGGTGGGGCCAGTAGCCGTTGAAGTAGCCGCCCGGCATGAAGGTGTCCTCCAGCTCCGCCGGGCCCACCTTGGCGCCCGCCGGGGCCGTGCGCAGCGTGGTCCGCATCGCGTACCAGCGGGCCTCGACCACGGCCGGGTCGGTGCCGAGGCGGTACGTGGAGTCGTACCGGGCCACCCAGGCCAGGAAGGCCTTGTGGCGTGAGTCGAAGGCCCGGTCCTGGGCGAGGTTGTCCTCGTACCAGACCCCGGCCGGGTCGACGACGGAGTCGAGGACCAGGCGGTGCACCCGGTTCGGGTGGAGCTTGGCGTACACCGCGCCCAGGTAGGTGCCGTAGGAGTAGCCGAAGTAGCTCAGCTTGTCGGCGCGCAGGGCGGTGCGCAGCACTTCCAGGTCGCGGGCCGCCGACACGGTGCCGATGTGCGGGAGGACGTCCGCGTGCTTGGTCTGGCAGGACTCGGCGAAGGACTTCACCCGCTCCAGGTTGGCCCGCTCGGTCGCCTCGTCCAGCGGCACGGAGTCGGGGCGTACGGGGGTGAAGTGGCCCGCGCCGCAGTCCAGGGCGGGCTCGCTCTTGCCGACGCCCCGGGGGTCGAAGCCGATCACGTCGTACTGGGCCGCGACCTCCTTGGGCAGCGCGGAGGCGATGAACCCGGCCAGGGTGCGGCCGCTGCCGCCGGGCCCGCCCGGGTTGACCAGCAGCGGGCCCTGGGAGCGGGCGGCCGTGTGCGGGACCCGGGTCAGGGCGAGGGAGATCTGCCGGCCGGCCGGGTTCTCGTGGTCGAGGGGGACCTTGAGGGAGGCGCACTGGAGCGTCGGGTAGCGGGAGGTCGCACAGGCGGACCACTTCGGGGCTTCGGCGGCCGGGGCGGCTGCGGCCGGGGCCGGGGCCGCGGCCGTGACCGGGCTCGCCAGGGCGGCGGCGAGGGTGGACACCGCCAGCAGGACGGTGGCGCGCCTCAGAGCGGGACCGGGCTTGTTCTTCATCGGGTGCAGCATGGGGCCTCCCAGCCGAGGGTTCTGGGCGGAATCGTCCCGGAACCTGTGCTCGGAAGGGGGGATTGGGGCCCCGATTGGCCCGATGTGATGACCCTTCAGTCGGTCGTACGGTGGTACGGGTGCTCAGAGCAGGCTGAGCTGGGTCGCGCCGGGCGCGGGCGCGGGCCCGGCCGGCCGCTCCGGCGGGACGATCCGCCGGGCCGGTCCGCGGCCACCGGGGCCGATGCCGAATTCGGCGGCGAGCTCGTGGACTTGGCGGGTGATCATCCGCTGGTACCAGGTGGGCGCGTACGAGCCGCCCGCGTACATCCGCTCGTACCGCCCGACCAGGTGGGGGTGGTGCTCGCCCAGCCAGGCCGTGAACCACTCGCGGGCCCCGGGGCGCAGATGGAGTACCAGAGGTGTCACGGAGGTCGCGCCCGACTCGGCGACGGCCCGGACGGTGGCCCGCAACTGCTCCGGGGAGTCCCCGAGGAAGGGGATCACCGGGGCCATCAGCACCCCGCACTCGATGCCGGCGTCGGTGAGGGTGCGGACGGCCTGCAGCCGGGCGGCGGGGGAGGGGGTGCCGGGCTCGACCGTGCGCCACAGGGCGGTGTCGGTGAAGCCGACGGAGACGGAGATCCCGACGTCGGCGACGGCCGCGGCCTCCTGGATGAGGGGGAGGTCGCGCAGGATCAGTGTGCCCTTGGTGAGGATGGAGAAGGGGTTGGCCCGCTCCCGCAGCGCCTCGATGATCCCGGGCATCAGGCGGTACCGGCCCTCGGCGCGCTGGTAGCAGTCCACGTTGGTGCCCATCGCGATGTGCGCGCCGGTCCAGCGGGGCGAGGCGAGTTCGCGGCGCAGGAGCTCGGGGGCGTTGGTCTTGACGACGATCTGGGAGTCGAAGCCGATGCCGGTGTCGAGGTCGAGGTAGCCGTGCGTCTTGCGGGCGAAGCAGTACACGCAGGCGTGGCTGCATCCCCGGTACGGGTTCACGGTCCACTCGAACGGCATCCGGGAGGCGCCGGGGACCCGGTTGACGATCGACCGGGCCCGGACCTCGTGGAAGGTGATCCCGCGGAATTCGGGGGTGTCGACGGTGCGGGTGACGACGGAGTCGGCGCCGAAGAGCGCGGCCGGACCCGTGGGGCCCGCGGTCAGGTTGTCCCAGCGCATGGTGCGCCTCCCTCGGTAGCTCAGCTCCGAGAATAGAACAAACGTTCCCATGATCGTGCGGGGCGGCCTCCGTGGCCTCCGTGCACTGCCACCTCCGCGCTGGGCGAGCAGCCGTTCCGCCGCCCACTCGGCCTGGCGGCAGGCCGAATGGGCGGCGGCGGGGGTTCACGCGGCGGCGGGGGCGGCGGTGGCCGCGGACGCGGCCGGCTGACGCAGTTCGCGCTCCAGGAGTGTCACGGCCCGGCGGATCTGGTCGGGCGTGTGGTCACAGGTGATGAAGAAGCGCAGCCGGGCCATTTCCTCGGGTACGGCCGGGTAGAGGATGGGGTTGACGCTGATGCCCTGCTGGAAGAGGGCCTCCGCGAGCTTCAGGGTCTTCAGCGAGTCCCCGACGATGCACGGGACGACCGGCGTGTCGTGGCTGTCCCCGACGTCGATGCCCGCCTCGCGCGCCAGGCGGACGAACAGCGAGGCGTTGTCCGCGAGACGCGTGACGCGCTGCGGCTCGGCGCTCAGGAGGCGCAGGGCGGCCAGGGAGGCGGCGGTGTCGGCGGGGGTCATGCCGGCGCTGTAGACGAAGCCCGGCACGGTGTAGCGCAGGTACTCGACGACCGCGCGGCTCCCGGCGACGTAGCCGCCGCAGCTGGCCAGTGCCTTGGATAGCGTGCCCGACCACAGGTCGACGGCCGAGCGCTCGATGCCGTGGTACTCGCCGATGCCCATGCCCGTCGAGCCGATCGTGCCGATGCTGTGGGCCTCGTCGATCATCAGCAGCGCGCCGTGGCGGTGCTTGACCTCGATGAGTGCGGGCAGGTCGGCGATGTCGCCGTCCATGCTGTAGACGCCCTCGATGACGATGAGCACCCGCCGGTACTGGTCGCGGACCTGGCCGAGCAGCGCGTCGAGTGCGGCCGCGTCGTTGTGCGGGAACGGCCGCCGGGTCGCGCCGGAGAGCTTGCAGCCCTGCAGGATGCTGTCGTGGGCGAGGGAGTCGTGGAGGACGAGGTCCCCGGGGCCGATGAGGTGCCCGATCACGGTGACGTTGGTGGCGTGTCCGTTGGCCAGGGTGATCGCGGATTCGCATCCGAGCCGCTCGGCGAGTTCCGTTTCGAGTTCCAGGTGGAGCGGGCGGCTGCCGGACAGCAGCCGGCTGGCGGACACCGAGGTGCCGTAGCGCTCGACCGCCTCCTTGGCGGCCGCCTTCACCTTCGGGTCGGTCGCCATGCCCAGGTAGTTGTAGCTGGAGAAGGAGACGAGTTCCCGGCCGTCGATGACCGTCGTGTCCGTCATGCCGCCTTCGTGGACGAGGAAGTACGGATTGGCGAGTCCCAGCCCGGCGAGCGTGCCGATCCGCTCACCGTGGGCGGCGACCTCCGGGAAGCGGTCGATCCGCGTGTGCTCCTCCGGCGCGGCCGGGTGGTTGGTCGGCCGGTCCGGGGGCGTCGGGACCACGCGCAGGCGGGGGGAGTCCGCCGCGGGCGGCTCGTGAGCCACCACGGCCGGCGTCAGGTCGGCGGACGCCGTCGGCGGGGTCCCGTCACCGTGTCCGGCGCGCTGCCCGGGGACGGCCGTCGCCGCCGTGGCCTCCGGGCAGTCGCCCGTGATCAGCGCGGCGAGCCGGGCGACGGTCGGCCGGTCGGCGGCCCGCTCGTCGAAGGTCCACTGCGGCCACTGCCGCGCGAGGGAGGTGAGGAGGTCGGTCAGCATCAGCGAGTCGAAGCCGAGGTCGTCGATCAGCAGCTGGTCGTCGCTCAGCTGCTCCACCGGGAAGGCGCTGATCCGGGCCACCTGCGCGAGCACGGCGTCGGTGACCTCGTCGGTGACCTCGTCGGCCACCGCGCGCGGGGCGGGCGGGTCGGCGGGGGCCGCGGCGGGGGCCACGGACTCCTCGAAAGCCGCGGCCGCGGGTACGGCGGGTACGGCGGGTGCGGTGGGCACCGGCGCGGGGAGCGTCCCCGTGAGGCGGGCGAGCAGTTCCGCCTGCTGCTGGACCAGCTGGAGCAGTTCGTCCATCGGGGCGTGCGTCGGGGCGTCCATCGAGGTCTCCTCGGGCTGTGCGGGTTCTACGGGCTGCACGGGCTCGCCGGACCGGACGGGCCGCGGCGGGAGGGAGGCGGCGGCGGGGTCCTGCTTCGCGGCGCGCCTGGCCGGCACCCAGTAGGACTGGGTGGCGAGCCCGGCCACCGGCAGGTCCAGCAGCCGGCGGTCCTCTTCGGGGATCAGGGCGCGGGGGTCGACGGGGGCGCCCAGGACCGCGAGTCGGGCAAGGGCCAGGGTGAAGGTGTGTCCGTTGTCGGGTTCCTCTCCGGCGGCGGGGACGATGTGGATGTCGCCGTGGCCGGTGAGGTTGCGGCGGGCCGAGGTGAGGAGCGAGGTGCCCCCCGTCACCTGGAGGAAGATGCGGGCCCCCTGGTCGTAGGCGGTGCGGACGGCGTCGCCGAAGAGGACCGGGGCGGACGCGTGTCGGGTCCACAGGGCGCGCAGCTGGTCGGGGTCGGTGCAGACCTCGGCGTTCACGGACGAGACGAACGGCAGGACGGGGCCGGCGATCGGGCGGGCGGTGAGGCCCGAGCGGATGGTGTCCTCGACGGCGGCCAGGTGCGGGGAGTGGAAGGCGTTGGACACGTCGAGCGTCGCGGTGACGACCCCGGCTTCGGCGCAGGCCTTGCGCAGGGCGGCGAGGCCTTCTGCCGTGCCGCTGACGACGATCTGTCGCGGCTGGTTGAAGCAGGCGAGCCAGACGCCGTCGATCCCGTCGACGAGCCGGAGGCAGGTCTCCTCGTCGGTCTGCACGGCGAGCATCCCGCCCCCCGGGAAGCGGGCCTCGGCCTGGCGGAGGGTCGCACCCCGGTGGACCAGCAGCCGGACCGTGTCCACGTTGGTGAGCGCTCCGGCGGCCGCGGCCGCGGCGAACTCTCCGGCGCTGTGGCCCAGGGCGAGGTCGGGGGTGATGCCGCAGTCGGCGAGGATGCGGGTGGCGGCGATCTGGACGGTGCCGAGCAGGGGCTGGCATACCTCGGTGGAGGCGAGCCGCTTCCTGAGTTCCTCGGTGTCGCCGTGGGACTGGGCCTCATCGCCGTACAGGAGGTCGGCCAGGTCGTAGCCGAGGTCGGCGCGGGCCACGGCGCTGAGGACGCAGATGGCGGAGCGGTAGGCGGGGAACCTGTCGTGGAGGTCGCGCATCATGCCCGGTCGCTGGCTGCCCTGGCCGGGGAAGAGGAAGGCGATGCGGCGTTGTGCGGCGGGCAGGGGGGCGTCGGCGGCGAAGGCGCCGTCGCCGAGGTCGCCGCGGGTGCCGGCGAGGAGCTGCTCACGGGCGTGGCGCAGGCGTTCGGTGAACGTGTTCGTGTTGGTGGCGACGACCGCGAGTCGGGCGGTCAGTGGTTCGCGGGAGCCGAGGGTGTGGGCCACGGCGGCCAGCGGGGCACGGTCCGCCGTGTCGAGTGCGTCGAGTACGTCGCCGATGTGCTGGTCCAGCAGCTCGGCGTTGCCGGCCGAGAGGAAGACGAGCTGGGGTCCGGTGTCTCCGGCGTCTTCGGTGCGGTCCGGGAGATGACCGCGTACCGGTTCGGGGCGCTCTTCCAGCACCACGTGGACGTTGGTGCCGCCGAAGCCGAACGAGCTGACGGCGGCGCGTCGCGGGGTGCCGGTGTCCGGAAAGGGCCGCGTGGTGTCGGCGAAGCGCAGGCCGGCGGCGGAGATGCCCAGGTCGGGGTGGGGGGTGGTGGCCGGCTGCGGGACGATCGTGCGGTGGTGGACGACCAGGGCCGTCTTGATGAGTCCTGCGATGCCGGCCGCGGCCAGGGAGTGTCCGATGAGGGCCTTGCCCGCGCCGAGGTAGCACAGGGCGGGGTCGTCGTCGGGGTACTCGGTGCGCAGTCGGCGCAGGGCCTCGGCCTCGGCACGGTCCCCGGCGGCGGTGCCGGTGCCGTGGGCTTCCAGGAAGCCCACGGAGGACGGGGCGACGCCGGCGTCGTCGTAGGCCCGGCGCATGGCGCGGAGCTGGCCTTCGGAGGTGGGGACCAGGGGGCCGGGGGAGGCGCCGTCGTTGGCCGAGCCGATGCCCTTGATCACCGCGTAGACGCGGTCGCCGGCGGCGAGGGCGTCGGCGAGGGGCCGTATGACGACGACACCGGCGCCTTCGCCGAGGACGAAGCCGTCGGCCTCGGCGTCGAACGGGCGGCACACGCCGGCGGCGGACAGGGCGCGGAGTCGGGAGAAGCCGACCAGGCTGTCGGGGGTGAGGTTGAGGTACACGCCGCCGACGAGGGCGGTCCGGCAGCTGCCGGACCGCACCTGGGCGATGGCCTGGTCGAGGGCGACCAGTGAACCGGAACAGGCGGCGTCGACGGCGAAGCTGGGTCCGCCGAGGTCGAAGTGGCGGCTGACGGTCCCGGCCGCCATGTTGAGCAGGCTCCCCGGCAGGGTGAAGGCGTCGATGGTGCCGAGCTGCCGCGCCCGCTCCCTGGCTGCGTCGGCGGTGTCCCCGGTCTCGGCGCCGTCGTCGGCCGTGTGCGCGTGCTCGGCCAGGGTGATGGCCCGGAGGGGGGCCGTCATGAGGTCCTTGTAGTCGGACACCGATATTCCGAAGAACACCCCGGTGGTCTCGCGGTCGAAGTCGCCGCGGCCCATCCCCGCGTCGGCGAGCGCCTCGCGGCTGACGTCGAGCATCAGCCGGTGCTGCGGGTCCATGGCCCGGGCGCGAGCGGGCGGCACCCCGTAGTGCGCGGCGTCGAAGCGGTCCAGGTCCTCCAGGAAGGCGACCTGGTCGGTGTACGAGGCGTTGGGTGCCGACCGGTTGCCCGGCTCGTGGAAGGTCCCGTGGTTCCAGCGTTCCCCCGGGACGGCGGAGAACTGACGCTCCGCGCTCATCAGGAGCTTCCAGTAGGCGCGGATGTCGGGGGCGGCGGGAAAGCGGCAGCCGAGTCCGACGATGGCGATGTCAGTCATGGGTCTTCCTTGTCGTAGCGCCCTGGACGGACGGCGGCCGGGGCTGGGCGGGGCTGGAGGGGCTGGGCGGGGCTGGAGGGAGCGGGACTGGACGGGGGGAGCGCCAGGTGCTCAGCGGCGCGCGTGGGCGTGGGCGTGGGTACGGACGACGGTGCGGCTCGGGGAGCAACGGCCCGGGGCGCACCGCCTCGCGGTGACCGGTGGCGGCCGGGGCGCCGGCTGGGGCGCTTTGGCCCTCAGCGCCTTCGGTGCCCACCAGTTCAGGCCGCCCGCCAGGCGCATGAGCGCCGGTACGAGGACGCCCCGCACGAGCGTGGCGTCGAGGAGGACGCCCAGACCCGCGCCGATGCCGAAGAACTGCAGGAGGGAGACCTGGGAGGTACCGAAGCTCAAGAGGGTGAACGCGAGCAGGGCGCCGGCCGTGGTGACGATGCCTCCCGTCCGGGCGATGCCCGTGACGATCGAGTCGGTGTTGTTCGCCCCGGCGTCGTGCGCCTCCTTGATCCGGGCCAGGACGAACACCTCGTAGTCCACCGAGAGCCCGAAGAGGATGCAGAACAGCAGCACCGGCATGGTCGTGCTGAGCGGTCCGGGCGTGAACCCGAGGAGGCCGCTCAGATGGCCCGTCTGGAAGATCCACACCATCACTCCCAGGACGGCTGTCAGGCTCAGGGCGTTCAGCGCGATGGCCTTGAGCGGCAGGAGCAGGCTGCGCGTGAAGCCGAAGAGCAGCACGAACGTGGTGCCGGTGATCAGGGCGAGCGCCAGCGGAATCCGGTCCCCCACCGTGTCCTTCGCGTCGACCAGTACCGCGCTCGGTCCGCCGACCAGGACCTCGGTGCCCGCCGGGGCGGGGGTCGCGCGGACGTCGTGCACGAGCTGCTGGGCCGCCCGCGAGCGGGGGTCGACCCGCGGCACCACGGAGAGCTGCACCGGACCGTCGCCCCCGGGCCCGGCGACCGGGGAGACCCCGGAGACTTCGGAGACCTGGGCGACCTGGGGGAGCGCGGACAGCCTGCGGACGTAGTCCTCCCGCGCCGACCGGGGCGCCGTGCCCGTCACGGAGACGGTGAGCGCGTCGGCGCCCTTCATGTCGAACGCGTCGCGCACCAGGTCACCGGTCTGCCGGCTGGCCGCGCTCGTCGGCAGCGCCCGGTCGTCGGGGGTGGCGAAACCGGCGTGCGCGAACGGCGCGGCGAGGACCACCAGCAGGCCGATCACCGGCAGCGCCGCGAGCAGCGGGCGGCGGACGACGATCCGCGCCAGCCCCTCCCAGAAGCGCGATCCGGAGCCCGTACGGGCCCGGCGGCGCCACGGCACGGGCCAGGCGTTCACGCGCTTGCCGAGCAGCGTGAGCAGAGCGGGCAGGACGGTCACGGCGCTCACGGCGGCGATGGCCACCACGGCGATGCCCGCGTAGGCGAAGGAGCGCAGGAAGTACGGCGGGAACACCAGCAGCGTCGCGAGCGCGGCGCAGACCGTCGCGGCACTGAAGGCGATCGTGTGGCCGGCCGTGCGCACGGTCCGGATGGCGGCCGTCCGCGGGAGGTACCCGGCGGCGAGCTCCTCGCGGAACCTCGAGACGATCAGCAGCCCGTAGTCGATGCCCAGCCCCAGGCCGAGCGCCGTGGTGAGGTTCAGCGCGAAGACGGACACGTCGGTGACGGAGCCGAGGACGCTCAGGACCAGCAGGGTCCCGGCGATGGCGAGGACTCCGATCAGCAGCGGCAGCGCGGCGGCCACGACGCTGCCGAACGCCAGGACCAGCAGGATCAGGGTGCCCGGCAGCACGACGGCCTCGGCCCGCTTCAGGTCGGACTCCGCGATGTCCTGGAGCTCGGCGTCGGTGAGCGCCGACCCTCCCACGTGCACGGTCAGGGCCGGCTCGCCGCCCAGCCGCAGGTGAGCGCCGTGGGCGCCGGCGGCGGTCAGCTCCTCGCTCAACCGTTCGACCCGCGCGCCGAGCTGTTCGCCCTCCCCGTCCACGTGCGCGACCAGCATGGCCGCGTGGCCGTCCCGGCTGCGCAGTTCCGCCGCGCCGCCGGTCCAGTACGAGGTCACGGCGCTCACGTGCGGCTGGGCGGCGAGCCGGCGGGTCAGCTCCTCGCCCTCGCTCCGGGCCGCCGGGCCGTCGACGGAGCCGTCGCGGGCCTGCGCGACGACGACCAGGTTGGGGGAGGCCCCCAGGCGCTCGGCGGCCGCGCGGGCGGCGCGGCTGGACTGCGACCGGGGGTCGTCGTACCCCTGCGTCTTCAGCCGGCCGGTGGCCTCAGCGCCGAACACGACGGACAGTGCGAGGAACACGAGGGCGGCGAAGAGGACGAGTCCGGGACGGCGGGTCACGAAGACGCCTGCGCGACGGGACATCGGGGTCTCCGATCCGGGTGGCGGTTCGTCCCGCTCTGGTGCGGGACGGCGGATTTCCACCGTGCCCCGGTCGGGGACGGGGCCGTAGCCCCGGCTATTCGTTACTTGACAGGAGTCCTCCGTACGTCTCCGTCGCCGTTCCCCTCCACGTCCCGGCCCCTCGGCGTTGTCGGCCTTCCCTGCGACAGGTCACCCGGATTTGGGCGCCCGCGCCGGAGGTGGTTGGCTTGGCGCGACGGGCGATCACCACGCTTGGAATCGCTTGGAATCACAACTGTTGGAGGAGTAGCCATGGCGCAGGTCGAGGCCACCACGGAACGCATCATCGGGGCGGACGCGGAGACCGTGTTCGACGCGCTGGCCGACTACACCGGGACCCGGGGCAAGCTGCTGCCCGAGCACTTCAGCGAGTACGAGGTGCGCGAGGGCGGCGACGGCGAGGGCACCCTCGTCCACTGGAAGCTCCAGGCCACGAGCAAGCGGGTCCGCGACTGCCTGCTGGAGGTCACCGAGCCCACCGACGGCCAGCTCGTGGAGAAGGACCGCAACTCCTCCATGGTCACCACCTGGACGGTCACCCCGGCGGGCGAGGGCAAGTCCAAGGCCGTCGTCACCACCGTGTGGGACGGCGCGGGCGGCATCGGCGGCTTCTTCGAGCGCACCTTCGCGCCCAAGGGCCTGGCCCGCATCTACGACACCTTCCTCGCCAACCTGGCCGCCGAAGTCAAGGGCTGAGCAAGGCCGTTGCCGGTGGGGCCGGGGACCGGGCCTCACCGGATCGGGTGAAACGACCCCTCCCCGCTCCGGGGAGGGTGAAGGCGTGCCGCGGCGCGGGCGTGGCCCCGGGGCCCGCGAGGGCCGGAGGGCTAGGGTGGGGCCCCAGCGCTACCGACCGCCCGGGGGCCCGATGAAGATCCTCATCTCCGCCGACATGGAAGGCGCCACCGGCGTCACCTGGCCCGCCGACGTGCTGCCCGGGACCCCGCAGTGGGAACGCTGCCGGACCATGTTCACCTCCGACGTGAACGCCGCCGTCCTCGGGTTCTACGACGCGGGCGCCGACCAGGTCCTCGTCAACGAGGCCCACTGGACGATGCGCAACCTGCTGCTGGAGCGGCTCGACGCCCGCGTCGAGATGCTCACCGGCCGCCACAAATCCCTCTCCATGGTCGAGGGCGTCCAGCACGGCGACGTCGACGGCATCGCCTTCGTCGGCTACCACACCGGCGCCGGAGCCGAGGGCGTGCTCGCCCACACCTACCTCGCCAACTCCATCACCGGGGTCTGGATCAACGGGACCCGCGCCAGCGAGGGCCTGCTCAACGCGCACGTGGTCGCCGAGTACGGGGTCCCGGTGGTCCTCGTCACCGGAGACGACCTGACCTGCGCCGACGCCGCCGGCTACGCCCCGGACGCGGTGACCGTCGCCGTCAAGGACCACGTGTCGCGCTACGCCGCCGTCTGCCGCACCCCGGCCCGTACGGCCGCCGACATCCGGGCCGCCGCCAAGGAGGCCGCGGCCCTCGCCGTCCGCCACGAGCCGGTGCGCGGGGGGCCGTTCACGGTGGAGGTGGAGTTCGACGCCGAGCACCTGGCGATGGCCGCCACGGTGGTGCCCGGGGTCGAGCGGGCGGGTGAGCGTAGGGTCGGGTACACCAGCGGGACGATGTACGAGGGGATCCGGACCTTCAAGGCGGTCACCACGATCGTCTCGGCAGCGGTGGAGGAGCAGTATGGCTGACATGTCCGAGCCGGGCGCCCACGCCCCCGTCGACAGCACCCCCGTCGACCGGGTGGCGCTCGACGAGGCCGTCGAGTTCACCTCCGGCCTGATCCGCATCGACACCACCAACCGCGGCGGCGGCGACTGCCGGGAGCGCCCGGCCGCCGAGTACGTCGCCGAGCGGCTCGCGGACATCGGCCTGGAGCCCGCGCTGCTGGAGCGCACCCCGGGCCGCACCAACGTGGTGGCCCGGATCGCGGGCACCGACCCCACCGCCCCCGCCCTCCTTGTCCACGGCCACCTCGACGTGGTCCCGGCCGAGGCCGCCGACTGGAGCGTGGACCCCTTCTCCGGCGAGGTCCGGGACGGGGTGGTCTGGGGCCGCGGCGCCGTCGACATGAAGAACATGGACGCGATGGTGCTGGCCGTCGTACGGGCCTGGGCGCGGGCCGGCGTGAAGCCCCGGCGGGACATCGTGATCGCCTACACCGCCGACGAGGAGGACAGCGCGGTCGACGGCTCGGGCTTCCTCGCCGACCACCACCCGGAACTCTTCGAAGGCTGCACCGAGGGCATCAGCGAATCCGGCGCCTTCACCGTGCACACCGCCCCCGGGCAGACCCTCTATCCGATCGCCGCCGGGGAGCGCGGCACCGCCTGGCTGAAGCTCACCGCGACCGGCACCGCCGGACACGGCTCCAAGCCCAACCGGGCCAACGCGGTCAGCCGGCTCGCCGCCGCCGTCGCCCGCATCGGCGAGCACGACTGGCCGGTCCACCTTACCGACACCGTCACCGCCTGCATTACCGAACTCGCCGCCCTGCAGGGGATGTCGGTCGACCCGCGGGCCCCCGGATTCCAGCTCGACCAGATCCTCAACAAGCTCGGCCCGGCCGGCGCCCTCGTCGACGCGACCGTCCGCAACAGCGCCAACCCGACCATGCTCAGCGCCGGTTACAAGCTCAACGTCATCCCCGGCACCGCCACCGCGTACGTGGACGGCCGGATGCTGCCGGGCGGCGAGGCCGAGTTCACCGCCACCCTCGATGAGCTCACCGGCCCCGACGTGCACTGGGAGTTCCACCACCGGGAGGTGGCCCTCGAAGCCCCCGTGGACGGGCGGACGTACGGGATCCTGCGCGAGTCCGTCGAGGCCTTCGACCCCGAAGGCCACGTGGTGCCCTTCTGCATGGCGGGCGGCACCGACGCCAAGCAGTTCTCCCGGCTCGGCATCACCGGCTACGGCTTCTCCCCGCTCAAGCTGCCGCCCGGCTTCGACTACTGGGCCCTCTTCCACGGAGTGGACGAGCGGGTGCCCGTCGACGCCCTGCACTTCGGGGTCCGCGTCCTCGATCGCGCCCTGCGCGCCCTGTGATGACCGCGCGGGGCGACGGCACCGCCCCCTATGGCAGTTGGCCCTCGCCCATCGGAGCCGCGCTCGCCGCCTCCCTCGACGGGAGGCCCGAGTACCTCGGCGCGATCGGCGCCGAGGTGTGGTGGACGGAGCCCCGGCCGACCGAAGGAGGCCGCCGCGCCCTGGTCCGCCGGCCCGCGGACGGCGGACCCGCCGTCTGCGCGCTGCCGGCGCCGTGGAACGTGCGCAGCAGGGTCACCGAGTACGGCGGCCTGCCCTGGGCGGGCGCCGAACGGCCCCTGGGCGGACCGCTGGTGGTCTTCGTCCACTTCGCCGACCAGCGGCTGTACGCGTACGAGCCGGACGCGCCCGGCAGCCCCGCCCCGCGGGCCCTGACCCCCGTCTCGGCGGTCGGCGGCGGGCTGCGCTGGGCCGATCCGGTGCTGCGCGATGGTGAAGTCTGGTGCGTGCTGGAGGAGTTCACCGGAGCCGCGCCGACCGAGGTGCGCCGGGTGCCGGCCGCCGTACCGCTGGACGGGTCGGCCGCCGAAGACCGCTCCCGAGTAAGGGAGTTGACCGACGACCGGTACCGGTTCAGCACCGGCCCCCGGCTTTCCCCGGACGGGCGGCAGGCGGCCTGGCTGGTGTGGGACCACCCCCGGATGCCGTGGGACGGCACCGAGCTCCGGCTCGCCGAGGTCACCCCCGACGGCCGGCTCGCGGACCCCCGTACCGTGCTCGGCGGACCCGAGGAGGCCGTCGCGCAGGTCGAGTGGACCACCGGCGGAAGCCTCCTCGCGGTGAGCGACCGGGGCGGCTGGTGGAACCCGTACCGGGTGGACCGGGACACGGGCGAGGCCGTCAACCTGTGCCCCCGGGAAGAGGAGTTCGGCGGGCCGCTGTGGAAGCCCGGCCTGCGCTGGATCGCGGCGCTCCCCGACGGACTGGTGGCCGTCCTGCACGGCCGGGGCTCGTCGGTGCTCGGCGTGCTCGACCCGGAGAGCGGGGACCTGGTCGACGCGGCCGGTCCGTGGACGGCCTGGCAGCCCACGCTCGCCGTCAGCGGCGGCCGGGTCTACGGGGTCGCGGCCAGCCCGCGCAGCGCGTACGAGGTGGTGGAGCTGGACACGGTCACCGGGCACGCCCGGGTGGTGGGCGGCCGCGGCATGCCGGGGGCGGACAGGGGCGCGGGGGCCGGCGGACCGGGACCGGGACCGGCCGACCGGGCCGACCCCGCGTACTACCCGGAGCCGCAGAGCAGGACCTTCTTCGGCCGGGGCGGCCGGGAGATCCACGCCCACGTCTACCCGCCGCACCACCCCGTGCTGCGCGCCCGGGCCGACGAGCTGCCCCCGTACGTGGTGTGGGCGCACGGCGGCCCCACCGACCACGTGCCGCCCGTACTCGACCTGCACATCGCCTACTTCACCTCGCGCGGCATCGGCGTCGTCGAGGTCAACTACGGCGGCTCCACGGGCTACGGGCGCGCCTACCGGGAACGGCTGCGCGAACAGTGGGGCGTCGTCGACGTGGAGGACTGCGCCGCCGTGGCACGGGCCCTGGCCGCCGAGGGCACCGCCGACCCGGACCGGCTCGCCATCCGGGGCGGCAGCGCGGGCGGCTGGACGGCGGCCGCCTCGCTGGCGTCCACCGGCCTGTACGCGTGCGCGGCGATCATCTACCCCGTACTGGACCTGGCCGGCTTCGCCGCGGAGACCCACGACCTGGAGTCCCGCTACGTCGACGGCCTCGCCGGACCCCCGCAGACCCTGGCCCTGCGCAGCCGCGAGCGCTCCCCGGTGGCCCTCGCCGATCGGATCACCGCGCCGTTCGTCCTGCTCCAGGGCCTGGACGACCCGGTCTGCCCGCCCGCGCAGGCGGAGCGGCTGCTGGCCGCGATGCGCGGGCGCGCGGTACCGCACGCCTACGTGGCCTTCGAGGGCGAGGGGCACGGCTTCCGGCGCGCCGACACGATGGTCCGGGCACTGGAGGCGGAGCTGTCCCTGTACGCGCAGGTGTTCGGGTTCGAGCGGGCGGACATCCCCCGTTTGGCCCTGTCCGACTGAGCCCCCGGGCCGCCGCGAGCAGACGATGGGGCCATGAGCTCCCACACGTCCAAGAACCGCGGCAAGGGTCGCGGGTCGATCACCCCGGGCCGCGCCGGCATCGCCGCGCTCGCGGTGCTCACCCTGGTGTTCATCTTCGAGAACACCCGCTCCACCAAGATCCGGCTGCTGATCCCGCAGGTGACGATGCCGCTCTACGTCGCCCTCCTGATCGCGGCGGTGCTGGGCGGGCTGTGCGGGGCGTACTTCGCCCGGCGGCGCAAGTAGCGGGCCCGCTACTCGGCCCGTGGCGGGCCCGTGCCCGGGAGACCGGGGCCGGGCGGTCGGCCCGAGTGGACCCCGACGCGGTCGGGCCGAGTGGACCCCGACGCGGTCAGCCGGAGTGGACCCAGACGCGGAGCGGGCCGATGGCGGTGAAGCCGTGGCGCAGCGCCGTGTCGAGGTCGTCCCCCGACTCGTAGCCGACGATCCCCAGGCCGGGCCAGAGCGAGGCGGCCAGGGTCAGCGCGCCCCTCCAGGCCTCGTCCTCCGGGGTTCCGTCCGCGCTGAACACGTTGGAGATGCCGACCACCTCGCCGGTGCGGTTGGCGGCGGCCCCGGCGAGGATCCGCCCCTCGGGGTCCCGCCCCGCGAGGAAGGCGATGTCCCCGGTGTGCCCGGCGCCGTTCGCGGCCTCCTCCGAATCCCCCGTGAGCAGCCCCGGGTGGAACAGGCCGGTGCTCTCCTCGCCGTCCCAGGCCGTCTCCCACGCCGCCAGCTCCTCGGGGCCGGAGATCCGGCTCCAGGCCAGGGCCGGGGCGGCGTCGGGAGCGGACGCCGGGCGGTGGATCCACTCGGCGCCGAAGAGGACCTCGAAGCCGGCCGGAGCCAGGTCGAGCACGGCGAAGCTGTCCTTGACCGAGGCGTGCGGCGCACCGGTGTCGATCCCGGCGAGCAGCGCGGCCGTGTCGGTGTCCCGGGTGAGGGTCACGGCGTCCGGGTAGTAGAGCGGGGTCGGGCGCGGGCTGCTCCAGGCCTCGGCGGTGAAGCCGCCGTCGCGGCAGACCGCCGCGCACCACGCGGCGTTGTTGTACGCGGCCGCGCGGAGGAGTTCTTCGGTGTTCGGGGTGATGATCACATCGGGATCCTGCCACAGCCCCTAGCCTGGGGCGATGCCGTTCTTTTCGTACCTCGCCGAGGGCGGCCGGATCGGGCTGCGGCCCTACCGGCCCACTGACGCGGCCGAGTTCACCGCCCGGGTGCGCGAGAGCCGGGAGCTCCACCACCCGTGGCTGTCGCCGCCCGCGACCGAGGAGGCCTACGAGGCGTACGCCGCCCCGCTGATCGCCGGCGCGGCCGGGGGCGCGGCCGGGGCCGCTGCGGCGGGCAGGGCCGGATTCCTCGTGTGCGAGCGGGAGTCGGGCGCGCTCGCCGGCTTCGTGAACGTCAACAACATCGTCCTCGGCGCCTTTCGGTGCGGCGCGCTCGGGTACGGGGCCTTCGCGCACGCGGCGGGCCGGGGGCTCATGCGGGAGGCGCTCGCCCTCGCCGTCGGCCACGCCTTCGCCGCCGAAGGGCTCGCACTGCACCGGCTGGAGGCCAATATTCAGCCGGGAAACACCGCCTCGATCGCCCTCGTCCGCGGGCTCGGCTTCCGGCGGGAGGGGCTGTCGCCGGACTTCCTCCACGTCGCCGGGGCCTGGCGGGACCACGAACGCTGGGCGATCACGGCCGAAATGCCATGTCCCGGGTCCCCGCATCGCACAGGATGAGTCCATGCGAACCCTCGTGCTCCTCGACGCACCGTCCAACCTCGGGCTCCGCCCCCCGGCCCCGGGCGCCGTGCCCGGTGTGTACAAACTGGCCGGGGCCCTGCGCGAACAGGGCCTGCTGGCTCGCCTCGGCGCGCGCGAGGGCGGGGTGGTCGTCCCGCCGCGCTACGACCGGGGCGACTGGAAGGAGGGTGACGGGGTGTTCCACGCCGGGGCCCTTGCCGCGTACACCGTCGCCCTCGCCGACCGGATCGAGGACCACCTGCGCGCCGGGGAGTTCCCCGTCGTGCTCGGCGGCGACTGTTCCATCCAGCTCGGCGCCTCCCTGGCCATGCGGCGCCTCGGGAGGTACGGAATCGCCGCGATCGACGGCTCCGCCGATTTCCGCCACCCCGGCAACGAGGCCGTCAACGGTCCCGTCGGCGCGGCCGGCGGCGAGGAGCTGGCCCTCGCCACCGGCCGAGGCCAGCCGGACCTCGCGGACCTGGAGGGCCGCGGGCCCTACGTGCGCGACGAGGACGTACGGCTCTTCGGACTGCGCGACGGGGACCCGGACCTCCCCGAGCTGCGCGCCGCCGGGATCTTCGCCGCCACCGTGGGGGCGATCCGCGACCGGGGCGCCGGGCCGGTGGCCCGTACCGCCCTGACGGGGCTCCAGCCCCCGGCCACCGCCGGGTTCTGGGTCCACCTGGACGCCGACGTCCTGGACCCGTCCGTGATGCCGGCCGTCGACAGCCCGGACCCGGGCGGCCTGATCCCCGACGAACTCGCCGAACTGCTCGGCGTGTTGATCAGCTCCCCGCGCTGCGTCGGGCTCAACGTCACCATCTACGACCCGGACCTGGACCCGGACGGGCGCGCCGGAGCCCTGCTCGCGGACCTGGTGGCGGGCGCGTTCGCGTAGGGCCCGGGTCTTTCGGATCGGGGCGGCCGGGCACCCGGCCGGCGCCGGAGCGGGCCGCCCCCGCTCAGAACCCGATCGCGCTGTCGATGCGCTCGCGCAGCAGGTCGGCGTGGCCGTTGTGCCGGGCGTACTCCTCGATCATGTGGATCAGCACCCAGCGCAGCGAGACCTCGCCCCGCCAGCCGTCCTTCCCGGAGACCTCCAGGTCGGGAGCCCGCTCCGTGAACCGCTCCGCGAACTCCACCTCCGCGCGCCACGCCTCCCACGCACGCTCGGCCTCCCCCGGCGCGGACACCGCGCCGTCGAAGTCCCCGTCGGGGTGGGCCGCGGAGGAGAACAGGGCCGGGGCATCCAGCCCGGCCAGCACCTGCCGGAACCAGCGGCGCTCCACGTCCGCGAGGTGGCGTACCAGGCCCAGCAGTGACAGGGTGGACGGCTCCACCGACCGGGCGGCCAACTCCGCACCCAGTCCGGCGCACTTGAGCAGCAGCGTCGCGCGCTGGGCCCCCAGCATGCCGGCAAGCATCCGCCGCTCGTCGCCGGTCGCCGGTCCGGTGAACCGGCTTCCGGACTCGTCCCCGGGGAAGAACTCGCCTCTTCTGCTCACACCGCTCATGCCCTCCATGATCGGCCACCGGTCCGTACGGCAAAAGGCTTTGCGTAATCCTGACCGGTGGCGATCCGCCGAATCCCTGTGCACGGACGGCCGTGGCGTGTTCCATTTCCCTCATGGCCACCACCGTCCGCCGCTCCGTACTGACCCTTCCCGCAGCCCCGTTGGGTCCCGAGAACCCGCTGCCCGCCCTCCGCGAGTCCGGCGGGGTGCACGCGCTGGACGACCGCTCGCGCGAGGGTCTGCCGCGCGACATGGCACGCCAGATCGGGTACGAGCCGCTGCGCTCGCTGCTCCCCGTCCGGATCCGGGACGGCTACCAACGGCAGCGCACCGAGCGGGACTTCGAGACGATCGTCATCGAGAACGCGCATCTGCGCGCCACCGTCCTGCCCGGTCTCGGCGGCCGGATCCATTCGCTCGTCCACCTCCCCTCCGGACGCGAACTGCTCTACCGCAACCCGGTGTTCCAGCCCGCCAACTTCGCGCTGAACGGCGCCTGGTTCTCCGGCGGCATCGAGTGGAACCTCGGCGCCACCGGCCACACCACGCTCTCCTGCGCACCCTTGCACGCCGCGCTCGTCCCGGCGCCCGACGGGGGAGTCATGGTGCGGCTCTGGGAGTGGGAGAGGCTGCGCGACCTGCCCTTCCAGGTGGACCTGTGGCTGCCCGAGGACTCGGAGTTCCTCTACGTCGGCGTCCGCGTCCGCAATCCGCACGAGCGGCCCGCGCCCGTCTACTGGTGGTCCAACATCGCCGTGCCCGAGGAGCCCGGCACCCGCGTCCTGGCCCCGGCCGACGAGGCCTGGCACTTCGGGTACGAGCGCTCCCTCCGGCGCATCCCCGTACCCGGATGGGAGGGCACGGACCGCACGTACCCGCTGCGCAGCACGTACCCCGCCGACTTCTTCTACGAGGTCGAAGCCGGGACCCGGCCCTGGATCGCCTCCCTCGACGCCGACGGCCGCGGACTCGTCCAGACCTCGACGGCCCGGCTGCGCGGCCGCAAGCTCTTCGTCTGGGGCGCGGGCGAGGGCGGCCGGCGCTGGCAGGAGTGGCTGACCGAGCCCGGCACGGGCGGGTACGCGGAGATCCAGGCCGGGCTCGCCCGGACCCAGCTGGAGCACGTACGGCTGGACGCGGGCGCGGAGTTCAGCTGGCTGGAGGCCTACGGAGCCCTGTCCGCGGACCCGCTCGCGGTGCACGGGGACGACTGGACGGCGGCCCGCGCCGCGGCCGGGGCGGCACTGGAGTCCGCGCTGCCCGGGCCGGCCGTGGACGCGGCGTACGAGGCGTGGCGCGGGTGCGCCGACACCGAACCGGGGGAGCGGCTGGCGGCCGGCTCCGGCTGGGGCGCGCTGGAGGTGCTGTGCGGGGGCCACAAGCTGCCCGGCACGCCCTTCGCGGAGGACACCCTCGACGAGGACCAGGCCCCCTGGCTGGAGCTGTGGCGCACCGGGGTCTTCCCCGCCCCGCGGCGGGTGGCGCCGCCCGGCCCGAGCCTGGTCGCCCCGCACTGGCGGGACATGCTGGAGACAGCCGCGGCCGACCCGCTGACCGAGTACCACCTCGGGGTCGCCCAGTGGCACGCCGGGGACATCGCCCAGGCGGTACGGAGCTGGGAGCGCGGGCTGGCGCTGGCCCCCTCGCGGTGGCCGCTGCTGAGGTGCCTGGCGGTCGCCGACGACCTGGCCGGCGACCCGGCCCGGGCGGCCCGCTGGTACGCCGAGGCCTTCGAGGACCTGACCCAGGAGAGCCGGGGCGGCACGGCCTGGCTGGCCGCCGAATCGGCCCTGGGCCGGGAGGCGCTGGGGTCCCTGCTGGCGGCGGGGCTGCTGGCGGAGGCCCGCTCGGTGTGGGACCGGCTGCGCCCCGCCCTGCGCGAGGAGGGCCGCTTCCGGCTGTCGGCGGCCCGGCTGCTCGCGGCGGAGGGCCATGTGGGCGCGGCCCGGCGGGTCTTCGAAGAGGGCTTCGAACTGCCCGACCTCCGCGAGGGCGAGGAGACCCTCTCGGAGGTCTGGGCCACCCTCACCGACCGCCCGCTGCCGGCCGCGTACAACTTCCGGATGCGCCCGCCGGGGGAGTAGGGGTCGC
This sequence comes from Streptomyces sp. CA189, assembly GCF_056428985.1. Lineage (NCBI taxonomy): Bacteria > Bacillati > Actinomycetota > Actinomycetes > Kitasatosporales > Streptomycetaceae > Streptomyces > Streptomyces sp. CA189. The sequence continues at coordinate 150,383 of NZ_JBWJVM010000008.1, forward strand.
GCCTGCGGCTACCGGGTGTAGGTGCGGATGCGGTAGCGCAGTCCGGTCACCGAGGACTGCCAGCCCCCGTCCTCGGCGACGGTCCACGCCGGGTCCAGCTCCGGGGCGTGGGTGTCGCCGACCACCAACGCGTCGACCTCGGTCACCGAGAGCATCACGGCGTGGGCCACTGCGGCACGGTAGACCTCTCCGCCGCCGATCACCCAGCACGCGGCGGCGGCGGAGGGGACGGGGACGGCGGGCCGGGGCTGCCCAGCCCGTTCGCCCTGCCCGGCCGCGATCTCCAGGGCCTCCGGGATGGACCCGGCGCGCTCCGCGCCCTCGGCGGTCCATTCGGGATCGCGCGTCACCACGATGTTGCGCCGCCCGGCCAGCGGGCGGAACCGCGCGGGAAGGGAATCCCACGTCTTGCGGCCCATCACCACCGGATGGCCGAGGGTGGTGGCCTTGAAGTGGGCCATGTCCTCGGGCAGCCGCCAGGGAATCCCGTTGTCCGCGCCGATCACACCGTCGGCGCTCTGCGCCCAGATCAGCCCGACGTTCATGCCGACGTTCATGCCGGTGTCCGTGCTGCCGCTCATACCGCGACCGGGGCCTTGATGGCCGGGTGGTGCTGGTAGCCGACCACCTTCACGTCGCCGTAGGCGTAGTCGAAGAGCGAGTCGGCCCGGTGCAGCTCCAGCTCGGGGAACTCGAACGGGGTGCGCGAGATCTGCTCGGTCACCTGCTCGACGTGGTTGTCGTAGATGTGGCAGTCGCCGCCGGTCCAGATGAAGTCGCCCGGCTCCAGGCCGGCCTGCTGCGCCACCATGTGGGTGAGCAGGGCGTAGCTGGCGATGTTGAACGGCACGCCGAGGAACAGGTCCGCGCTGCGCTGGTACAGCTGGCAGGAGAGCTTGCCGTCGGCCACGTAGAACTGGAAGAAGGCGTGGCACGGCGCGAGCGCCATCTTGGACAGCTCGGAGACGTTCCAGGCCGAGACGATCATCCGGCGCGAGTCCGGGTCGCGGCGCAGCGTGTCGAGGACCTCGGTGATCTGGTCGATGTGCAGGCCGTCCGGGGTGGGCCAGGAGCGCCACTGGGCGCCGTAGACCGGGCCGAGGTCGCCGTTCTCGTCGGCCCACTCGTCCCAGATCGTGACGCCGTGGTCGCGCAGCCAGCCGACGTTCGACTCGCCGCGCAGGAACCACAGCAGCTCGTACACGATCGACTTGAGGTGCACCTTCTTGGTGGTCACCAGGGGGAACCCCTGCGAGAGGTCGTAACGCAGCTGGTGCCCGAAGACACTCCGGGTGCCCGTGCCCGTCCGGTCGGCCTTCGCCGTCCCGGAGGTGAGCACCAGCTTCAACAGGTCTTCGTACTGGGTATCCGCCACGGGCACCGAGTCTACTGGGCCGCCGCCGGAGGTCGGGTCAGCCGGCGCCTCGGCCTGCCGCTCAGCCGGCCGCCGGCGCCGCCTCGACCAGGCCGTCGGCGATCAGCCCGGCGAGGACCGCCTCGCCGACGGCCAGGACCGCCGTCTGGGGGCGGATCATCACGGTGATCTCGCTGATCAGGCCACCGGGCGCGAGGTGCAGCATGTCGATGCCGTGCACCTGCCGGCCGTTCACGGTGGTCCGGAACGGCAGCACGGTCGCCGGTCCCTCCGGCCCGTCGGACGCGTCCGCCCCGGACTGGACGCCGCCCTCGAAGCGGCCGACGTAGCGGAAGTCCTCGAAGGTGCGCAGGAGGACGCGGAAGAGGGCCAGTACGGCGGGCTTGCCCTCGAAGGGCTTCGACTTCACCGGGCTGTTGAGCCGGACGTCCTCGGTGAACAGAGCGTCCAGTGCGGCCAGGTCCTGACGGTCGACGGCGGCGCGGAACCGGTCGGCCGTGCTCGTGTCCGTGGTCATGAGGACTCCTTGATAGTCACCGATGTGATTAGTCAGTTTCTTGACTATCATGGCCCGGGCGGCCTTGAGAAGACACGTCCTGGAAAGACACGTCCTGAGAAGTCACGTTCCTGAGAAGACGCTGCCGCGCACGATCCCGAGGAGACCGACCGATGGCTTTGCGCCACGCCGTACTGGCGGCGCTGCTCGACGAGGAGCTGAGCGGCTACCAGCTGGCCAAGGCCTTCGGCACGGGCGTGGCCAACTTCTGGCACGCCCTGCCCCAGCAGCTCTACGCCGAGTTGGCCAGGCTGGAGCGGGAAGGGTTCATCGCGGGCCGCGAGGTGGTCCAGGACACCCGGCCGAACAAGCGGCTGTTCCAGGTCACCGACGCCGGACTGGCCGAGCTGGAGCGCTTCACCGCCGCCGAGACCAAGCCCTGCGTCATCCGCGACGACCTGCTCGTGAAGGTCCAGGCGGCCGAGTACGTGGACGCGGGGGCGCTGATCGCACAGCTCGCGGAGCGGACCGCGTTCGCGACGGCCAAGGAGGCGCTGTTCGAGAAGCTGCTGCGCTCGATGCGCGGCGAGCGCACGGAGGAGGAGTTCCTGCGCCACGGCGCACGCATCGGCCCCTACCTCACCTGCCTGCGCGGCTTGGAGTTCGAGCGGGCCAACCGGGCCTGGTACGAGCGCACCACGATCATTCTGAACGAGAGGCGGGCATCCCGTGGAGAGCAGTGAGCAGCGGCGGCCGACCCGGTACGTGGCGCTCGGCGACAGCCAGAGCGAGGGCGTGGGAGACGGGGACGACCGCACCGGACTGCGCGGGTGCGCCGACCGGCTCGCCGAGATGATCGCGGTGCACGAGCCCGATGTGCTCTACGCCAACCTGGCCGTGCGGGGCCGCCTCGCCGCGGGGGTCCGCGAGGGGCAGCTCGGGCCGGCCCTCGCGCTCCGTCCCGACCTGGCCACCGTGGTCGCCGGGGTCAACGACGTGCTGCGGCCCCGGTTCGACGCCGACGAGGTCGCCGGGCACCTGGAGGCGATGTTCGCCGCGCTCACCGCGCAGGGCGCCCGCGTCGCCACCGTCACCTTCCCCGACATCGCGAAGCTCGTCCCGATCGCCAAGGGGGCGGCCCCGCGCGTCACCGCGCTCAACGAGCGGATACGCCGGGCGGCGGAGCGGCACGGGGTGGCCGTCGCCGACTTCGCCCGCCACGAGGCCTCCACGGACCCCCGGATGTGGAGCGCGGACCGGCTGCACGCGGCGCCGTCCGGCCACGCGATGATCGCCGCCGGGGTCGCGCACGCCCTGGGGCTGCCCGGCAGCGACGAGGCGTGGACCCGCCCGCTGCCCGGCCCGCCGCCCGCCGCCCCGGCGGGCCTGCGGGGCGTCGCCGGGGAGCTGCGGTGGGCCGTGGGCTTCGCCGGGCCCTGGATCGGGCGGCGGCTGCGCGGGCGCTCCTCCGGAGACGGCCGCACGGCCAAGCGGCCCGAGCTGCTCCCCGTACGCCTGGCTGCCTGAGTCGGGCGGCCCCCTGCGTCAGGCGCGGCAGATGATCTCGCCGTTCAGGACCGAGAACCAGGCGTCCGGGGCCGCGCCCCAGGCGTGCCAGGCGTCCGCGACGGCGGCCAGCTCCGCCTCCGTCGCGTGTCCCCCGGCGGTCGCGATCCCGGCGTAGGACGAGGCCGTCGTGCGGTCCGCCCACATGGCCGACCACCACGCGGCCTCCTGCTCGGTCGCGTAGCACCAGGAGGTCGCCGTGCAGGTCACGTCCGTGAAGCCGGCCGCCCGCGCCCACGCGCGCAGGCGGCGTCCGGCGTCCGGCTCGCCGCCGTTGGCGCGTGCGACCCGCCGGTACAGGTCCAGCCATTCCTCCAGCCCCGGAGTCGCGGGGTACCAGGTCATCGCCGCGTAGTCCGCGTCCCGAGCCGCGACGATCCCGCCCGGCCGGCACACCCTGCGCATCTCGCGCAGCGCCTGCACCGGATCCCCCACGTGCTGCAGTACCTGGTGGGCGTGGACCACGTCGAAGGAGTCGTCGGGGAAGTCCAGCGCGTGGACGTCCGCCGTGGCGAACTCGATGCCGGTCAGCCCGCGTTCCTTCGCGTACGCGGCGGCCTGCTCGACCACGTCCCGCGCCGCGTCCACCGCCGTGACCCGGCCCTGCGGTCCCACCAGCTCCGCCAGGTCCGCCGTGATCGTGCCCGGACCGCAGCCCACGTCCAGGACGGTCATCCCCGGGCGCAGCTCGCCGATCAGGTACGCGGCGGAGTTCTCGGCGGTGCGCCAGCGGTGCGAGCGCAGCACCGACTCGTGGTGACCGTGGGTGTAGACCGCGGTCTCGTGCGCGGGCTCCGTGGCTTCCGTCGTGTTCATGGGACCTGGCTCCTTCGTCGTTGAAGTGCTGTCGAGGCGTTGGTCTCACCGTAAGGGATCAGTTCGCCAGGTGAGATATGCGTTTTGACATGTGGACAGCAGTCGTGTGCGGCAAGGGGGTTGGGTGAGTGGGTGGCACGTCGGGGCAGGGGCGAGGACAGTGAATCCGGGGGAACGAAGGACGGTGAGATCCATGCCGGACCCGCTGCTCGACCGGCACGCCGAGGCGCTGCGGCTCTTCGGCCGGTACGTCCACGCGGTCTCGGACGCGCAGTGGGACGCGCCGACGCCCTGTAGCGAATGGAGCGTGCGCGACCTGGTCAACCACGTCACCGCCGAACAGCTGTGGATACCGCCCCTGGTCACCGACGGCCGCACCGTCGAAGACATCGGGAGCACCTTCAACGGAGATGTCCTCGGCACGGACCCCGGCGCGGCCTGGGACGAGGCCTCGGCCGCCGCGCACACCGCCTTCGAGATCCCCGGAGCGCTGGAGCGCACGGTCCGGCTCTCGTACGGGCCCGCGCTCGGGTCGGCGTACTGCTCGGAGCTGACCGCGGACTGCGTCGTCCACGCCTGGGACCTCGCGCGGGGCATCGGCGCCGACGACCGGCTGCCGGACGGCCTCGTCGAGTTCTCCCTCAAGGAGGTCATGCCCTACGCCGACGGGCTGGCCGCGAGCGGGATGTACGCGGCTCCGCTGGAGATCCCGGCCGGGGCGGACGCCCAGACCCGGCTGCTCGCGCTGCTGGGGAGGAGCGGCTGAGGGAATCGGCGGCCGCACCTGGCGCGACGGCTTCGGTGTTCGGCTCTGACGGTGCCCCGGGTGTCCACAACGGGCGATCGTGGACGAATAACCGTATAAAGGCATGGTCGGGAGGCGCGGGGACGGCAGGGAGAGGTGGCGCGCGGTGTCGGGGATCCAGCGCACGACGGCCGAGGGCCGGGGGCAGGTCCGCTACGGTCCGCCCGCCCCCCAGCCCGGCCTGCCCGTCCTGCCCGAGCTCACGGCCGTCCTCGCGGCGGCCGCCTGGCGTTCGGCCCCCGAGCCGGCCGGCGGGGGCGTACCCGTACGGGCCGCCGCGGCCCGGCACTGGGGGCGGCGCGGGCTGCCCACGGACCCCGACCACGTGGCCGCCGGACCCGGCGCTCCCGCCCTGCTGCTGGCGCTGCTCGGCGCGTACGGCGGCGACGTCATGCTGCCCCGGCCGTGTCCCGCCTGGTGGACGCCGCAGGTCCGGCTGCTGGGACGGCGCGCCTACCACGTACCCACCCCGGCCGAGTGCGGCGGCGTACCCGACCCCTACGCCCTGCTGGAGACCGTGCGCCGGGTGCGCGCCGAGGGCGGCGATCCGCGTGTGCTCCTGCTGTCCGTCGCCGACGACCCGACCGCGACCGTCCCGCCGCCCGAACTGCTCCGGGAGGCCTGCGAGGCCGCCGAGTCCGCCGGGCTGTTCGTCGTCAGCGACGAGACCTGGCGCGACACCGTCCACCGGCCGCTCCCCGGAGGCCCGGCCGGGTTGGGCGGGCCGGCCGGGTTGGGCGGGCCGGGCGCAGCCGCCCCCGGCGGACTCCGAGGCTCCCACGACAGGCTCGTCGTGCTCAGCCCCGCCGAGATGCTGCCGGACGACACCGCGGTGCTCCTCGACCTCTCCGGCGCACTGCTGCCCGCCGGCTGGCCCGCCGCCGTCGTCCGGTTCCCCGGCACCCCGCACGGAACCTGGCTGCGGGCCCGGACCCTGGACGTGCTGACCGCCACCGGCGGCCTCGTCGCGGGCCCCGTCGCCGGGGCGGCCGCGCACGCCCTCGACGAGCCCGCCGCCGTCGCGGGACGCACCGCCGCGGCCGCCTCCCTGCACGGCGCGGTGGCCCGGGCCGCGCACCGGGAACTGCTGGCCGCCGGGGCGCTGGCCCGGCCCCCCGAGGCCGGCCGGCACCTCTACGCCGATCTGACGCCGCTGCGCGCGGGGCTCGCCCGGCAGGGCATCGGCGACGCGATGGAACTGGAGGACTGGCTGGGCGGACGGCTCGGCGCGCCGACGCCCGGCGGGCAGCGGTTCGCGGACGAGCCCGTCGCCCCGCGGGTCCGGCTGTCGACCGGACCGCTGCTGGGCGCCACCCCGGAGGAGCGGCTCGCGGCGCTCACCGCGACCGACCCCCTCGCCCTGCCCCACGTACGGGACTCCCTGGCCCGGCTCCGGTCGGTCCTGGCCGGGCTGTCCGACTGAGCCCGACGCGGGGTCCACCGGAACCCCGCCCCGCACCCGGCTTCGATTCCTCGCCTTCGACTCCCCGCCCTGGAACCCCCCGCCCTGGAACCCCCCGCCCTGGAACCCCCGACTCCCGCCGGTGAACGGAGACTTCTCGATGAGGGATCAGACGGACGCCCCCTCGGCCTCCCGGGCCGAGGCCGCCCCGGACGTCCCCCCGGCGGCCGCGCGGGGCGATGCCGGCGTCCGGCACGCGCGGCCGCGCCCGCTGGGCGAACACCGGCTGTGGCCGCGCTCGTTCGCGGACCGGCTGACCACCCCGCTGCCGGGGCTGCGCGCGTTCGCCCGGCTCGCCCGCGAGGGGGCCTTCCGGCCCGGCCCCGAGGGGCTGCGCGGCATCCCGGACCTGCCGTACGCGCCCGCCCCGCTGCCCGCCGTGGCCGCCGGGAAGGTGTCCGTGACCTGGGCCGGGCACGCCAGTTGGATCCTGCGGATCGGCGGGCTGACCGTACTGACCGATCCCGTCTGGTCCCGGCGGATCCTAGGCACCCCGGCCCGGATGACCCCCGTCGGGGTGCGGTGGGAGGAACTGCCGCCGGTCGACGCCGTGGTGATCAGCCACAACCACTACGACCACCTCGACGCCCCCACCCTCAAACGCCTCCCGCGCGCGACGCCGCTCTTCGTCCCGGCCGGACTCGCGCGCTGGTGCCGCCGCCGGGGGTTCACCCGGGTCACCGAACTCGACTGGTGGGAGTCGGCCGAACTGGGCGGCGTGCGGTTCGAGTTCGTGCCGGCGCACCACTGGTCGAAGCGGTCGCTGATGGACGCGTGCCGGACGTTGTGGGGCGGCTGGATGCTCAGCGCCGCCGAGGGGCGGGCCGGGGCGGCGAAGAAGGTCTACTTCGCGGGTGACACGGGCTACGGGCACTGGTTCGGCGAGATCGGACGGCGCCACCCCGGCGTCGATCTCGCGCTGCTCCCGATCGGGGCGTACGCCCCGCGGTGGTGGCTGCGGGACGTCCACGCGGACCCGGAGGAGGCCGTGCGGGCCTGTCTGGACCTGGGGGCGCGGCGGATGGCTCCGATGCACTGGGGGACCTTCGTGCTCTCCTCGGAGCCGGTGATGGAGCCTTTGCACCGGGTGCGGGCCGCGTGGGCCCGTACGGGGCTGCCCCGGGAGCACCTGTGGGACCTCCCGGTCGGGGCGTCCCGGGCCCTGTAGCCGCCGACGGCTGCGCGGGGCGGCCCCCCGCGGCGACCCTTGCCGCTGTGCGGGCCAAAGTCTCCGCAGCGACCCTTGCCGCTGCGCGGGGCAAAGTCCCCTCCCCGCCCTTCGCCCGTTCCCCGGGGCGGAGCCCCGGACCCCCTGGGGCTCCGCCCCAGACCCCGCGCCTCAAACGCCCGCGAGGCGGGCTGTTGCCCGGCGCAGCCGGCACCGTCCGCCTGCACGTACGGGCGAGCGCGAGCCCAATCCAGCCGGACGCCGGCCGAAAACCAGCCCCGCCGGCGTTTGAGGCGCGGGGGTCCGGGGGCTGGTCCCCGGCAACGGTGTCGCACGGGAGGCGGGTGCCGGGACCGGCCGGGTCAGCCGCGGATGCGGCGCCAGAGGGGCGGGGCCGCGGAGATGAGCACGGTGAGGGCCACCGCCAGGGCCACGCCCTTCCAGGGCTCCGCGAAGAGGGAGCCGCCCACGATGCCGATCAGGCCGTAGGTCGCCGCCCAGGCCAGGCAGGCGGGGCCGTCGCCGCGGGCGAACCGGCGCAGGGGGAGCTCCGCGAGGAGGCAGGCCAGCATCACCGGGATGCGGCCGCCCGGCAGCAGGCGGGAGACCACCAGGACCAGTACGCCGTGCTCGTCGAGCTTGCGCTGCGCCTGGGCGAGGCGTTCCGGGGTCGCCCGCCGGCGCAGCGCTTCCAACCAGCGCGATCCGTTCCGCGAGTGCACCCCCCGCCGGCCCAGCCAGTACAGCGCCATGTCCCCGGTGAAGGCGGCCAGCGAGGACACCCCGAACACCAGCAACAGCCCGAAGGGCAGGGAGTCCTGGTGGAACGCCACCACCGCCGCCGTACTGACCAGCGCGCCCGTCGGAATCACCGGCACCAGCGCGCCCAGCGCCACCAGCACGAAGAGGGTCGGATAGCCGATCGCCTGCTGGGTGGATTCCGGCGGGACCTGCGCGGCCGCCTCCGCCAGCTGGTACAGGGCCCTCACGGCAGCCGCACCCGCTCACCGTGCGCGGGCACCCGGACCGTCACCTTCGGCGCCTCCCGCCGCGCACACCGTACGAACTCCTCGCCCGGCGCGTGGAACTCGTGCGGCCGCACCGCGTCCATCCCGATCGGCCAGTACGTACCCCAGTGCACCGGGACCGCCGCTGCCGGAGCCAGCAGGGCCAGCGCCCGCGCCGCCCCCGCCGCGTCCATGTGCCCGGGACCCAGGTAGGGCCCCCAGCCGCCCACCGGCAGCAGGGCCACGTCCACCGGTCCGACCTCGTCGGCCATCGAGTCGAACAGGCCGGTGTCCCCGGCGAAGTAGGTCCGCGACGAGCCCTCGATCACGTACCCGAGCGCGGGAGCGAGCCGCGGTCCGAACGGCAGCCGCCGCCCGTCGTGCCGCGCGCCGACCGCCCGGACCCGTACGCCGTCCCGCACGGCCACCGTGTCGCCCGGCACCACCTCCGTGACCGCCAGCTCCCGCACCCCCGCTATCCGCGCCAGCCCCGGCACCGCGCCCGGGGCCCCGCGCGGCACCAGCAGCCGGGTCCCGCGCGCGAGGCGCGCCAGCGAGGGCAGGTGCAGGTGGTCGGCGTGCAGATGCGAGACGAGCACCGCGTCGGCGACCGCCGCCTCCGGCGGGGGCACCGCCCCGCGCCGGCGCCGCAGGTGCGCCAGACGGCGCGTGAAGAGCGGGTCCGTGAGCAGCCGGACACCGGAGTCCTCGACCGTGCACGTGGCGTGGCCCCACCAAGTGATCTCCACCGGCCCCTGATCCCCTCCCTCGTCCCGCTGTCACCGGGTCCCGTCCGAGCCTAAAGGCTGCCCGCCCAAACCGCCCGGAACCGGGGAACCGGGCCGAGGCCGTCTCCACGCCCCCTCCTCCCCGGCGGCGGATCGGAGTAGGGTCGGGCGGCATGGATGAGCTGCGCGTGGCCGCGATCGCCAGCCTGGCCCCGCTGGAGGATCTGGACACGGACCCCTTCGCCGTCGACACCCGGAGCCAGCACGCCATGTGCGTCCGCTGGGCGGCCGACCGGGGCTACGTCGTGACCCGCCAGCTGTTCGTCTACGGGCTGCGCGCCGACCACTGCGGGCTGTGGAGCGACATCGACGCCGGGCGCGTCGACCTGTTCGTCACCGCCAACCACCGGGTGCTGACCCGTGCGCTGCGCTCCGTGGGGGAGTTCACCGCCGAGTGCGCACGGCGCGGCGTACGGCTGGAAACCGCCGGTCTCGAGGAGCCGCGCTACACCTCCGCGATGAAGGCCGAGGTGCACCGCCGGCTCTCCATGCCGACCGCCGGATACGACGGCACCTAGTGCTGTGGCCGCACGCGCCGACCCCCGCCGCCGCCCCGCCGCGCCCCCCGTACGCACATCCGCCGCCCGTGTCACCCGGCCGGGCGGGCGCCGCTGTGCGAGCCTGGACAGCGTGGGGACGGGGGCCCGTCGGCGCGGTGCGGGCCACGGTGGTGAGGCGGGTTCGGCGTGTTGCGAGGCCGGTGGCGGAGTACGGGCGGCGCCCTGGTGCGGGTGGCCGTCGTCTGGGCGGTGTCCACCCTCACCATGCTCGCGCTGGCCGGCATCCTCCCCGACTTCCGGCTCCAGGCGGGCGCGGGCGGCGACCGCGACAGCATCACGCAGATAGGTCTGACGGCGGCCCTCGGCGCCGGGGCGTTCGGTCTGCTGAGCGCGCTGGTGTGGCCGGTTCTCGTACGCGCCCTGCTGCTCGTGCCGGCCCTGGTACTGGGCCTGCTCGTCTTCTTCCTCAACGGCTCGCTGCTGCTGATCGCGCTCAGCCTGATCCCGGCCGGCCGCGGCGAGGCGGACCCCGAGACGGCGGTGGTGGTCGCCGCCGTGATGTCCGCCGTCGCCTCCGCGACCTCCACCGCCCTCGCCGTCCGGGACGACGAGGCCTACCGGCGCCGGCTCTACCGGCTCGCCGACCGCCGCCGGCGCCGCCAGCGCCGCGAGGGCATGCCCGGGGCCGACGAGCGCGCCCCCGCCGTGGTGTTCCTGCAGCTGGACGGGGTCGGGTACGAGGTGCTGCGCCGCGCGGCCGGCAGCGGCCTGATGCCAACGGTGGCCGACTGGCTCGACCGCAGCCACCGCATCACCTCCTGGCGCACCGACTGGTCCAGCCAGACCGGCGCCAGCCAGCTCGGCATCCTGCACGGCTCCAACTTCGACGTCCCGGCCTTCCGCTGGTACGAGAAGGACACCGGCGAGGTGGTCGTCTGCAACCGGCCCACCAGCGCCGCCGAGCTCCAGCGGCGGGCCGTCGAACGCACCGGTGACGGGGGCCTGCTCACCCTCGACGGAGCCAGCCGCGGCAACCTCTTCAGCGGCGGCGCCGGCCAACTGGCGCTCGTCCTGTCCGTCTCCGCCCGGCGGAGCCCGCACAACCGCTCCCGCGCGGGCTACTTCGCGTACTTCTCCGACCCGGCCAACGCGGTCCGCACGGCACTCTCCTTCGTCGCCGAAGTGGCCCGCGAGATCACCCAGTCGGTACGCGGCCGCCTGCGCGGGGACCGGCCACGGGTCGCCCGCGGCGGGCTGTACCCGCTGATCCGGGCCTTCGCGACGGTGGTGGAGCGCGACGTCGTGGTCGCCGCGGTGATCGGCGACATGCTGGCCGGACGCGCCGCGGTCTACGCCGACCTTGTCGCCTACGACGAGGTCGCCCACCACTCGGGCCCGCGCTCCCGGGACACCGAGCAGGTGCTCGCCCGACTCGACCGCAGCCTCGCGCTCATCGCCCGGGTCGCCGAGCACGCGCCCCGGGAGTACCGGATCGTACTGCTCTCGGACCACGGCCAGAGCCCGGGGGAGACCTTCCTGGCCCGGTACGGGCTCACCCTGAAGGACCTGGTCCGCGCGGGCTGCGGGCTCCCGGTGTCCCGCAAGGCCGGCCGTACCCACAGCGGCGCCGAGGCGCGGGCCGCCGTACGGGCCGCCCTCCACCGGCCGGTGGAGGAGACGGACGAGGAGGTGCGTCCCGGAGCGGGTCCGGACCCGGTGGTCCTGGCTTCGGGCAACCTCGGGCTGATCTCCTTCCCGGACCTGCCCGGCCGGGCGTCCAGGGAGCGGATCGAGCGCGCGCACCCGGCGCTGCTGTCCACCCTGGCGAACCACCCCGGGGTCGGGTTCCTGCTCGTCGACGGGACCGTCCTGGCGGCGAACGGGGCCGAAGCCCGGCTGGACGAGCCGGGCGCGGCGGAGGAACTGCTGGCCGCCTTCGGCCCGGGCGCGGCGCGGGCGGTCCGGCGGACCGACACCTTCCCGCACGTGGCCGACGTGATGGTGAACTCGGCCTACGACCCGCAGACGGGATCGGTGCACGCCTTCGAGGAGCAGATCGGCTCGCACGGCGGCCTGGGCGGGGAGCAGGGCCACCCCTTCCTGATGTGGCCGGTGGAGCTCTCCGAGCCGGTGTACCGGCCTGACGGGGAGCTGGTGGGCGCGGAGGCGGTCCACGAGGTCCTGCGCCGCTGGCTCACCGAGGCGGACGGGCCGCAGGTCCCGGTCCCCCCGGAGATCGCCGTCGCCCCGGGAGCGGACCCCTCCTAGGCCGTCGCTCGGGGGCATCGCGCGGCTGCCCGCCCGGGGCGTACGTTGGAAGCAGAGTCCATCAGGGGGGCTCCAAGGGGTCGCCATGTCCGCGATCAGCAAGAGCATCGACATAGACCGCAGTCCCGAGGACGTCTACTCGTACATCACGGACCCCACGCACCTGCCGGAGTGGCAGGACAGCGCCGTGTCCGCCGTGCCGATGGGGGACCTCCCCGTCCACGTCGGCTCGAAGGTCCTCATCACCCGGCAGATCGGCAAGCGGCGGGTCCCCACGACCATGCAGGTCATGGAGCTCGACCCGCCGAGGAGCTGGCACTTCCACGGCCTGGACGGGCCGGTCCGGCCGGACGTGCGGGGCCGCATCGAACCCCTCGACGGCGGCGCCCGCTCGCGGGTGACCATCGCCGTGGACTTCGAGGGCCACGGCCTGGGCAGGGCGCTCGTCCCGCTCGCGGTCAAGCCCATGGTCCGCAAGGAGATGCCCCGGAGTGAGGAGAAGCTCAAGCACCTGCTGGAGCACTCCGCGGCCTGAGCTCCGCAGGGACGCCCCGGGAAAACCGGATGCTCCGGGACACGCGGTGCGCCCACACTGGGCGCACCGCCCACCGCGTACCCGTACCCGGACCCGTACTCCCTAAGGACATCCCCGCCCGTGCAGGCTGCCGTCACCGTCACTCCCGCCCAGCTTCCCGAACTGCTCCTCGGGCTCGCCACCGTGCGGCCCGTGTTCCTCTGGGGGGCGCCCGGCATCGGCAAGTCCTCGCTCGTGCGCAAGTTCGCCGACTCGCTGGGACTGGAGTGCGTGAGCCTGCTCGGTACGCAGCTCGCGCCCGAGGACCTGATCGGCGTACCGCAGATCCGTGACGGGCGTTCCGTGTTCTGCCCGCCCGAGGCCATCGCCCGCGAGGAGCCGTACTGCCTGTTCCTCGACGAGCTCAACGCCGCGAGCCCGGACGTGCAGAAGGCCTTCTACTCCCTGATCCTCGACCGGCGGATCGGCTCCTACGAGCTGCCCGCGGGCTCCATCGTCATCGGCGCGGGCAACCGGGCCACCGACAACGCCCTGGCCCGCCCCATCGCCTCAGCGCTCGTCAACCGGCTCACCCACGTCCACCTGAACGCCTCCGCCGGGGACTGGCTGGTCTGGGCCGGCGAGCACGGCATCCACCCGTGGGTCACCGACTACCTCACCGACCGGCCCGACCACCTGTGGTCGCAGCCGCCCAAGACGGAGGAGCCCTTCTCCACGCCCCGGTCCTGGCACATGCTCTCCGACGCCCTGCACTCCTTCGGCCCGGACCTGGACGAGCAGATGCTGGGCGTGCTCGCGCACGGCACCCTCACCCCCGCGCACGCCGTGTCCTTCCGCGGCTACGCCAAGATCGTCCGCCACACCTTCGGCATCGAGGCGGTCATCAAGGGCGACGCGTCCTGGCCCTCCCGGGTGGAGGACCGCGATCTGCTCTACTACCTCGCCGAGGCCTTCCGGGGCCGCCTGGTCAAGGAGCTCCCGGCCCGCAAGGAACACGTCTCGCCCGGCGTCCGGCAGACCGCCTACCGTGCCAAGTCCCTGCTCGTCCAGCTCGCCGAGATCTCCGTCGAGGTGGCCCAGACCGTCATCGCCGACGACGCGGACGGCCATCCCGTGCTGCCCGCCTGGTTCCTGATCGAAGCCGCCCGCGACCTGCCCCGGCTGGTCGAGGCCCGCCGGTGAGCAGCAAGGCCAAGCAGGCCAAGCAGGCCAAGCCCGATCCGGCCGCCCTCGCCTACGAGGCCGGGCGCGCCGCGGTCCGGCAGAACCCCGCCCTGAACGCCGTCTCCGCCACCCACTGCCGCAGCCGCCAGTGCGCGGACTGCAACACCGCCGGGCTCGCCGTGGTCACCTCCAACGGGGTGATCCACGCCCACCCGACCCGCCGCGCGGAGCCCGCCGAGTGGGCCTGGGCCCTGGCGCACTGCCTGCTCCATCTCGGCTTCGGACACGTGCCCGCCGCCAAGGAGGACGACCGGCCGCAGCCTGACCGCGCCGAGCTCGCCGCCCGCTGCGTGGTCGTCAACCGCTTCCTGCTGACCTTCCCCGTGGGCCGGGCCCCCGACCGGCTGCCCGAGCAGTACCCCGGCGGCGACGAGGAGCAGCTCGCCGCCGCCTGGCGCCAGGACGGCGTCCCGGCCCGCTACGCGGACTGCGGTACGAGCGCCCCCGGCGCCCCCGACCAGATCCTGCAGGCCTGGCGGCACTGGGGCTCCGTACCGGACTGGCAGACCGGCTTCGCCCACGCCCTGACCCGGTCCGTGTCCGCCACCATGGACCTGGCCGCCGGCCGGGAGGGCCACCGGCCGCAGCCGTGGGAGCGGGCCCTGAACTGGTTCGTCTCCTCCTACCCGCTGCTCGGCGGCCTCGCCGCGGGCCTGCGCATCGTCGCCGACGCCGAACTGGCCCGTGCCCAGGGCATCGACATCGCCGCCGTCAGCGCGAGCGCCGGGGAGATCTACGTCAACCCGCTGCGCAGCTTCGAGGACGGGGAGTGGCGGTTCATCCTGGCCCACGAGATGCTGCACGCCGCCCTGCGCCACGGGGAGCGCTGCGGCGCCCGCGACCCGTACCTGCACAACGTGGCCGCCGACTACGTGGTCAACGGCTGGCTCGTGAAGATGGACGTCGGGGAGATGCCCGAGGGGCTGTTGTACGACCCGGAGCTGCGGGACCTGTCCGTGGAGGAGGTCTACGACCGGATCACCGGCGACCTGCGCCGGATGCGCCGGCTCGCCACCCTGCGCGGCAAGGGCCGCGGGGACATCCTGGGCGAGCCGCTGCCCCACCCGGGGAGTTGCCCGTACACCGACCTGGACGAGTTCTACCGGCGCGGCCTGGTCCAGGGCTTCGACCTGCACGGGTACGGGGAGCGAGGACTGCTCCCCGCCGGGCTGGTGCAGGAGATCAGGGCGCTGGCCCACCCTCCGGTGCCCTGGGACGCGCGCCTGGCCCGCTGGTTCGACGAGTACGTGCCCCGCCCGGAGCCGGTACGCAGCTTCGCGCGCCCGGCCCGCCGCCAGGCCTCCACCCCGGACATCCCGCGCGCGGGCCGGTACTTCCCGCCCGAGGAGACCGCCCGCTGCACCTTCGGCGTGGTCCTCGACACCTCGGGGTCGATGGACACCGCCCTGCTCGGCAAGGCGCTCGGCGCCATCGCCTCGTACGCCGAAGCCCGCGACGTGCCGGCCGCCCGCGTCGTGTTCTGCGACGCGGCGCCGTACGACGCGGGCTATCTGCCCCCGACCGAAATCGCCGGCCGGGTGAAGGTGCGCGGCCGGGGCGGGACCGTGCTGCAGCCGGGCATCGACCTGCTGCTGCGGGCGGAGGACTTCCCGCCCGGGGCCCCGGTCCTGGTGATCACGGACGGCTGGACCGACACCCTGCGGATCCGGCGCGAGCACGCCTTCCTGGTTCCGCAGGGCGCCTCCCTGCCGTTCACGCCCCGCGGGCCGGTCTTCCGACTGGACTGAGGGGCGCGGACCCGACTCTTAGTCGAGGTAGTCGCGCAGCACCTGCGAGCGCGACGGGTGACGGAGCTTCGACATGGTCTTCGACTCGATCTGGCGGATGCGCTCACGGGTGACCCCGTACACACGGCCGATCTCGTCGAGGGTCTTCGGCTGGCCGTCGTTGAGGCCGTAGCGCATGGAGACCACGCCCGCCTCGCGCTCCGAGAGCGTGCCCAGGATGGACTGGAGCTGCTCCTGGAGGAAGGTGAAGGAGACCGCGTCGGCCGGCACGACCGCCTCGGAGTCCTCGATGAGGTCACCGAACTCGCTGTCGCCCTCCTCACCCAGCGGGGTGTGCAGGGAGATCGGCTCGCGCCCGTACTTCTGGACCTCGATGACCTTCTCGGGGGTCATGTCGAGTTCCTTGCCCAGCTCCTCCGGAGTGGGCTCCCGGCCGAGGTCCTGGAGCATCTGGCGCTGGACACGGGCCAGCTTGTTGATGATCTCGACCATGTGGACGGGGATGCGGATGGTGCGCGACTGGTCGGCCATGGCACGCGTGATCGCCTGCCGGATCCACCAGGTCGCGTACGTGGAGAACTTGAAGCCCTTGGTGTAGTCGAACTTCTCCACGGCGCGGATCAGACCGACGTTGCCCTCCTGGATCAGGTCCAGGAAGAGCATGCCGCGGCCGGTGTAGCGCTTGGCGAGGGAGACCACGAGGCGGAGGTTGGCCTCCAGCAGGTGGTTCTTGGCCCGGCGGCCGTCCTCGACGAGGATCTCCAGCTCGCGCTTGAACGCGGGCTTGTGGTCCTCCTCCTCTTCGAGCTTGTACTCGGAGAAGAGACCGGCCTCGATGCGCTTGGCGAGCTCCACCTCCTGCTCGGCGTTGAGCAGCGGCACCTTGCCGATGAGCTTGAGGTAGTCCTTGACGGGGTCGGCGGTGGCGCCGGCGACCATGACGGTCTGGGCCGGGGCGTCGTCCTCGTCGTCGTCGGACAGGACGAAGCCGGCGCTGCCGCCCGTCTTGGGCGTCTCCTTCTCGTCGCCCTCGTCGAGGTCCTCGGCAGCCCAGTCCTCGCCCTCGGCCACGGGGGCGTCGCCCTCGTCGCCGTCCTTGGCGGTCTTCTTCGTGGCGGCCGTCTTCTTCACGGCGGTCTTCTTGGCGGCGGTCTTCTTGACCGTCCGCTTCTTCGGCGCGGCGGCGGCCTCGGCCGCCACCTCCTCCTCGGTCCCGGAGGCCGACGGGTCGGATATCGCCGCAGCGGTGGCGGGGGCAGCCGTCTTGCGCGCACCGATGAGGCGCGGCGGGGCGGCGGCCTTCTTGGCGACGGCGCGCGCCGGGGCGGCGGCCGCCTTGCGCGGCTTCTTGGCGGGAGCCTTCGTGGCGGGGGCGGCGCTGACGTGCAGCGCGACGCCCTCCTCGTCCAGGACCTGGTTCAGGCTGCGCAGGACCCGCTTCCACTGGTCCACCGGGATGCGGCCGGCCTCGAAGGCCTGGCGCACGTCATCACCGTTGATGTGACCCTGCTCGCGGCCACGCTCGACAAGCGCGACCAGGGCCTCGGATTCGGCGATCTCCGTGGGGAACGTACGGGACGGGCTGAGCGACACAAGGAGCCTCTCGTTGCGAACAGATAAGGGGTGGCGGGACATCATCGCGCGAACTCGGGAAACAGACCCGAGGGGGGTCTGTATTCCGGGCCGCACGAGGACACCTGTCGGTTCATCGCATGCCCGAGTAGATTCGTTACGCGCTGAATTGAGTGACCTGCGCCACGCTGTGACCGGGGAGCCGGTCGCGGGTGGTCGCGTCCGCCCGTTTTGTCAGCCCGTTTTGCGGGCCTCGATGAGAAAACGGGCGGTGTGTGCGACGAACGGGCCTTCGCGCTCGATCTGTTCGTGCAGCTCGCGCAACCGGTCCCGATGCTGCCCGACCGTGAAGCCCGGCACCATCCAGATCACCTTCCGTAGAAAGTAGATCACGGCTCCGATGTCGTGGAACTCCGTCCGCAGCCGCTCGGAGCGCAGATCGACCACCTCCAGCCCAGCCTTCGTGGCCTCGGCGACCGCGTCGTCGGGGCGCCGGGCCCGCCGGACCTCCTCCGGCTGCGGGCCCAGGAAGTACTCCACGAGCTCGAAAACGCTCGCCGGACCGACCTGCTGGGAGAGGTACGTGCCACCGGGCCGCAGCACCCGCGCGATCTCCTCCCACCAGATCGTGACCGGATGCCGGCTGGCGACGAACTCGAAGGCCTCGTCGCCGAACGGCAGCGGCGGCTCGTCGGAGTCCACGACCACCACCGCGCCGAGCGGGTGCAGGAGCCTTGTCGCCTTGTCGATGTTCGGCGGCCACGATTCGGTGGCCACCGTCAGCCGGGGCAGGGGCCCGGCTCCGGCGAGCACCTCCCCGCCGCCGGTCTGGATGTCCAGGGCGGAGCCGACCCGCGCCAGGTGGAGCGCCAGGAGGCTCTGGTAGCCCCAGGAGGGGCGCTGCTCGGTGGCGCGGCCGTCGAGCCAGGAGAAGTCCCAGCCGTCCACGGAGACGGATTCCGCTTCCGCGACGAGATGGTCGAAAGTGCGCGTCATGTCTCGATCGTCCCAGGTCCGGCGCCGGTCATCCACCGGATTGCCGGGCCGGGGCCCACCCCGGCGCTGTCGGACCTGTCGGGAGAGGTCGCCTACACTGGGCGGCGGGCCGTGACTGGCGTTCGGGTGGATCACCACCGGGGAGCGGCCCGGCGTACTCCCGCATCCCGTACGCCGACTGCCGCGCGCCTGGGCGAACCGCGATCCCGCAGCGACGCTCAGGAGCCCCGATGACCACTCAGACGACTGCCCAGCAGGACCAGACCGCCACGCTGATGGACGGCACCGCCCTCGCCCGCCGCATCTCGGAGCAGACCGCCGAGTACGCCGCGAAGATCACCGAGCGCACGGGCGCCGCGCCCTGTCTGGCGACCGTGCTCGTCGGCGAGGACCCCGCGTCCGTCACCTACGTCCGCATGAAGCAGAACCGCTGCGCCAAGGCCGGCATCACCTCCCGCCACGTGGAGCTGCCGGCCGCGACGACCACCGAGGAGCTCGTCGCCACCCTGACCGCGCTCTCCGAGGACCCGGAGATCAGCGGCATCCTGCTCCAGCACCCCGTCCCGCACCACATCGACGAGCGCGCCGCCTTCGAGGCCATCGCCCCGGGCAAGGACGTCGACGGGGTCACCATGCACTCCTTCGCCGCCATGGGCTTCGGACTGCCGGGCTTCGTCTCCTGCACCCCTGGCGGCATCATGCGGCTGCTGGAGGCCTACGACGTGGACCTGACCGGCAAGCACGCCGTGGTCGTCGGCCGCAGCGCGATCCTGGGCAAGCCCGCCGGGATGCTGCTGCTGGAGCAGAACGCCACCGTCACCTACTGCCACTCCCGCACCGTGGACCTGCCGTCCCTCGTCCGCCAGGCGGACGTGCTGGTCGCCGCCGTCGGCAAGGCCGAGTTCATCCGCGGCGAGGACATCAAGCCGGGCGCCGTGGTGCTGGACGCCGGCTACAACGAGGGCAACGTCGGCGACGTCCACTTCGAGTCGGCCGCGGCCCGCGCCTCGCTGATCACCCCGGTACCGGGCGGCGTCGGCCCGATGACCATCGCGGTGCTGCTGGAGCAGACCGTCCAGGCCGCCGCCGCGCAGGCCGGTCTGGCCCTCGCGGACCTCTGACCGTTCCTAGCGATGTTGGCCACTGTTGGCCGTATCGCTGTACACCGGGCTGGCCGGTTGTCTCCCCGAACGGTTTTGGGGGACGGGGAACAGTGCGAGTTGGGCGCTGCGGTCCCGGCAGGTCTTGCCACCCAGGATGGGTGTGCCTGTGGTCCTTGGCGGGCTCGTGTTCCCGGGTGCCCTCGGTGCGGTGACGGTCTGGCCGGTAGCTCTCCGCGCGACGATCCTCTGGTCGTGTGCGGTCACACCTGGCCGACGCCGTGTCCCGTGTCCGAGGGCGCGTCTGCCGATCGCCACCGAGGCCGCATGGTGCCCGGTGGCGAGCGTGGTCTTGGATTGCTGTTGGAGCGGAGCCTTCCAGTGCTGGGTGCCCCAGCGGCTGGTGTAGGCGGGGTCGACGGCGATGACGACGAGTCCGGCGTGGTGGGCCATGCCGGAAAGTCGGTCGCGGAAGCGTGCGGTGGGCAGGCCTGCGACGGTGCGGCGGAACGTCTTGCCGCGCCTGCCCCGGCCCATCGTCCCGCGGCCGGTGGCGCGGGCGTCGGCGAAACCCAGGTTCTCGATCGCCAGCCCAGCGCAGCCGTGTTGGTGGGCGAGGTGGATGAGGTGGCTGAGCGCCTGCCGGAGGCGTCCGTCGCGCTGGGATGTGGGTCCGGTCAGGTCGGCGGGTACGGTGATGGGCTGGCCGACGGGGTTGCCGTGGGCGTCTATGACGCAGGCGGCGAGGTGGCCGGCGTTGAGGTCCACGGCGAGGAGCCGGACGCCGGTTGCGGCCAGCTCGGCAGGGGTCGGGAGAGGTGCTGTCGCGGTGGACCAGGAGGCATCGAGGTACCAGCGCCCGCGTTCGGAGTCGTACACGATGTCGTAGCGCACCGTCTGGTTGGCGGTGGCCCGGTCCAGCCACTCGTCTCGGCGGTGGTTGAAGGTGACGGTGCAGGCCAGCCGGTACCGACCCCGGGGTGCGTTGGCGAGGTGCCTGAGCGGTTGGGGCAGGACGATCGTGACCGTCCCATCGGCCGGATCGACGGTGATCGTGTAGTTCCCGTACGGCGCCCCGGACTCACCGTCGGCGGTCAGGAACATGCGCTGCGCGTCCCACCGCTCCCGCCACTCGGCCTCGGTGAGCCCGGCGTCAGCCAGGTTGTGCCGCACCTTTGCGAGCCTTCGACCGCCGATGACGATCGCCGGATGCCCGGCCTCGATCCGCCGCTCCACTTCCGCCAGGCGCGCGGTGAGGACCTGCAACCGGAGCTGCTTCTGCGCCCGCTCGGCCCGGCTCGGATATCCGCGAACACCACCTATGCGCAGGCCGCAGGGGACGGCCAGACGCTTGCGGACTTTTGTGATGGCCCGGCGCAGCGAGGTCCGCTCATCGAACAGGCACCGCAGGGAAAGCTGGTACTGATCCTCACTGGCCCGGGTGATCGCCCCCGCCCACCGGGACGACGACACCCTCGTCAGCGCACGCTTGCGGCCCGCCCGCCCGTTCTCCTTCACCGGCACCCTGCCGATACGCAGCCGCTCAGCCAGATCAGCACGGGCACAGCGGCCCAGATGCACGCCGACCATCCGCAAAACCCCGGCATCCCCGGCCGACAGGCGCAGACGATCCCGGATACGCGCGCCCACAGGAGCCGACACAGTGAACGGGGCAGCCAGCGTCCGCAGTGCACGCTTCCGCCGCCCCCCACCACGCGCCACCGGCCACCCCCTCTCCATTCCGCACAACGGCACTAACGTTCTCCATCGATACTGGTGTCTCCATCGAGACCGTGTGTTGAAGTCACCCCGAGTTCACCCATACGGGCATCCCGTGACCAACCCACGATCGCCCCGCTCGCATTCGCAGGGCGAACGCCCTGGGCCTTGGGGCCCCGGGGCGTTCGGTTTCCCCCGGTACCGGCCGAAGGGACGATCCGCGCACCCAGGTACGAGGCTCCAATGAATATGTGAACGCATCGATGGATACGCAGAAGACCTCGGGACCGGACGCGGCGGCGGTGGGCGGGAAGCGCCACCCGCGCGGGCTCGCCACCCTCGTCCTCGCCGAGCTGTGGGAGCGCTTCAGCCTCTACGGCATGGTCGCCATCCTCGTGCACTTCCTCGCCGCCTCCCGCGGCCACGGGGGCATGGGGCTCCACGAGGGCACCGCGGAGGCCGTGGAAGGCGTCTACATGGCCATGATCTCGCTGCTGGCGCTGCCCGGCGGCTGGATCGCCGACCGGTTCCTCGGCGCCCGCCGGGCCGTCCTGTGGGGCGGGGTGGTCATCATGGCCGGCCACGTCCTGATGGCCGTCCCGAACCCGGTCTTCGTCTGGCCGGGCCTGGTCCTCATCGTCATCGGCACGGGCCTGCTCAAGCCGAACATCTCCGCGCTGGTCGGGCGGCTGTACGCCGCAGACGACGACCAGCGGCGCGACGCCGGCTACTCGATCTTCTACATGGGCATCAACCTCGGCGCCGTCATCGCCCCGCTCGTCGTCGGCTACCTCGGCGAGGAGGTCAACTGGCACCTCGGCTTCGGCGCCGCCGCCGTCGGCATGGCCCTCGGCCTGGTCCAGTACGTCCTCGGCGGCCGCCGCCTGTCGGAGCAGCTCCGCGCCGAGCCCGTGGTCCGGCTCACCCCCGCCGAGCGGGCCAAGCTGCGCAGGTCCTCCTCGTACGGCCTGGTCTTCACCGCCGTACTGGTCACCCTGCTGGCCGCCTCGCACGCGCTGAGCATCGACAACGTCACCTTCGTGCTCACGGTCGTCGCCGTGGTCGTTCCGGCGGGCGTGCTGCTCTCCATGTACCGCAGCCCCAAGATCGACCGGGTCGAGAAGACCCGGCTGCGGGCCTACGTCTGGCTCTTCCTGGCCGCCACGCTGTTCTGGCTGGTCTACGACCAGATGGGCAACGAGCTGAACCTGTTCGCCGCCCAGAAGACCGACCTGTCCCTGCTAGGCCGGCACATCCCGGCCAGCTGGACCCAGTCGCTGCCCTCGCTGTTCGTGATCATCCTGGCTCCCGTCTTCGCCGCCTTCTGGGTGCGCCGGGGCAAGCACATGAGCACCCCGTTCAAGTTCGGCGTGGCCCTGCTGCTGACCGGCGCCTCCTTCGTGGTCATGTCCGGCGCCGCGGCCATCGCCTCCAGCGGGGTCAAGGTCTCGCTGATGTGGCTGGTGGGCGTGTACGTGATCCAGGTGATGGGCGAGATGTGCCTGAGCCCGGTCGGCCTCTCGGTCACCACGAAGCTCGCCCCGCGGGCCTTCACCAACCAGATGATGGGCGTCTGGTTCCTCGCCGCCGCCACCGGAGACGCGATCGGCGCGCAGCTGCCCCGGCTCGACGCGGTCATCGGCCAGAGCTGGAACTTCCTGTGGCAGGGCGCCATGGTGATCGCGGCCGGCGCGGTGATGGTCTTCTTCACCAAGCGGCTCAAGGTCCTGACGGGCGAGGCGGCCGCCGCTCGCGAAGCGGTGCCGGCCACGGCCTGACCGGGGTCCGGTGACCGGGGCCCCGCCAGGTCTCAGCGCGGGGCCGCGGCCCGGCGGCGGGCCTCCGCCACGATGGGCGAGGCGTGGAACTCCCGGGCCAGCTCCGTCAGCGGCTGGGCGCCCAGGCGCCAGGGCTCGGCGGGATCGGACCCGGGGCCGGGCTCCACCCGGTCGGCGGCGGCCCGGCGCTGGCACGCGGCCGCGAGTACGGCCGCGTCCGCCACCAGCGCGGCGCCCCGCTCGCACCGGCCCTGGGCGCGCGCGGCCTCGTAGGCCTCGCTCCGCACAGCGGGGTCGAACCAGGGGGCGAGCGCCAGCAGCCCGTCATCGATCACCGATTCGCGGTGGATCAACCGGATGCCGACCGGGGACCACCAGGTCAGCGGCACCGTCATCACGCTGGACGCGGCGAATCCGTGCAGGGCCTTCCACAGCGGACGCAGCCGGCGGTACTGGCTGAACTCCTGCCAGGCCGCCGATTCGCCGACCAGGGGCACGATGAACCCGATCCCGACCAGCAGGGCCGCCGCGGAGGCGAGGGGCGGCGCGAGGTAGGTGGACAGCCCGTCCCAGTCGCGGCCGGACCAGCGGGCTCCGACCGCGGCCCACTTCGCGACGAGATAGCCCACGTCCATCACCATGCCGAGCATCAGCAGCGCCAACCCGGTGCGCAGCGCCCGCAGGGCCGGGTCCACGCGCCGCACCCACTTCCAGCACAACAGGCTCAGCGCCGTGCTGCCCACGGCGTGGGCGGTCAGGTAGAGCGCGATCATCTCGCGGATCCACGGGGTGGTGGCGTAGTACGTGTCCAGGTCCCGCAGCCGCTCCACCGGCGCGTCCCCCTTCACGAACAGGAAGACGATCGTGACCACGACGGCGCCGTACGCGACCACCGTGATCCGGGTGGCCCGCAGGACGCCCGGGGTCGGGCCGGCGCCCCAGTGCAGGATCAGCACGATGCACGACGCCGAGAACGCGGTGAGCACGCTGTAGACCAGGGGCGCGGAGAAGTTGACGACGCCGGTCAGGCGGTTGACCGCGGCGATCGTCGGCGGACCGGACAGGAACATGGCGAGGGAACCGACGACCAGCAGCGTGCACACGGCACGCATCAGCGGCTGGTCCCAGCCGCGGCGCAGCGTCGGAGCCTTGATGACCAGGGCCAGGACGATCACGAACCCCGGGACGTAGAGGATGAGCCCGTGCGTCATCGGGCGCCTAGCGGGCTTCGACGGGGTCGGCCCCTTGGTCGAGTCCCGCGACGGTCCGCTCGGCGGCGGTCAGCGGCGGGGCCTTGAGCGCACCCCGGTCCGAGGCGCGCAGCACCTGCCAGACCACCGACGGCTTGACCCAGTGGGTGGGCGGGCTGCTCATGGTGATGACCTCCAGGAAGGCGGAGGTCAGCTCCTCCCGGGTGGTGGCCCCGGTCATCAGCCGGGAGACGTAGGAGTTGAGCAGGCCGGAGCCGGCGCGCGACTTCATGCCGGTGGCGCCCGGGTACAGGATGTCCTGCGAGGTGGCGAGCTCCCAGGCGGTGGCCACCTGCGGGGCGAGGGCGCGCTGCGCCTCCATGCCGATGCCGGGGTGGGCCGGTCCCTTGGAGCGCAGCAGGGCGCGGACGGCGAGCAGGCCCTGGGCCGCGACCGTCATGCCCTGGCCGTAGAGCGGGTTGAAGGTGGCGACCGAGTCGCCGACCGCGAAGAAGCCGTCCGGGAGTTCGGCCTTCTCGAAGAAGACCCGGCGGTTGGTGGTGCCCTGGGTGACGGCGACGTCGGTCAGCGGTTTCTTGCCCTCCAGGAGCTCGCCGACGATCGGGTCGCGGATGCCCTTGGCGAACGGGATGAACTCGTCGGGGTCGCCGGTGGGCTGGCCGCCCCGGGTCCCGGAGAGGGTGGCCTGCCACTGCCCGTTCTCGATGGGGACGATCGTCGCGGTCTGGCCGGGGACCGCGACCCGGGGGTCGGACTGGACGTTCACGATGGGGAAGCCCATCTCGTGGGCTCCGGCGGGGGCCTCGAAGATCCGGGTCGCGTAGACCAGGCCGGAGTCGACCTCCGCCTGCCGGATGCCGTCCACGCCGAGCGCCTGCAGCCAGACGCGGGCCCGGGAGCCGCGGCCGCTCGCGTCGACCACGAGGTCGGCGGTGACCAGCCGGTCCTCCTCCTCCGGGGTGTCGACACGGACGCCGGTGATCCGCGCGGCGGTTCCCTCCAGGGAGCGGACCCGGCTGCGCTGGAGGGTGGTGACCCCTTCCAGGGCGATCACCCGGGCGCGGACCACCGAGTCGAGGAGGTCGCGGCTGCAGGAGATGTTGAACTGCTTCTCCCCGCACCGGGGGATCCATCCCTGGGCGGTCTTGGTGACCAGGTCGGTGGGCAGGCTGCGGCGGATTGCGCCCGCTTCCGTCCAGTCCTCCATGATGCCCGGCAGGATGTCCTCGATGGCGCGGGCGCCGCCCGACCACATGACG
Organism: Streptomyces sp. CA189; assembly: GCF_056428985.1. Lineage (NCBI taxonomy): Bacteria > Bacillati > Actinomycetota > Actinomycetes > Kitasatosporales > Streptomycetaceae > Streptomyces > Streptomyces sp. CA189. The sequence continues at coordinate 175,776 of NZ_JBWJVM010000008.1, forward strand.
TGGACGTGGCGGGCCTGCGGCAGTCCGCGCCGGGGCTCCGGGAGCTCGGGCAGGGTGTCGGCGTCGATGATGGTGACCGCCGCGTGCTCGGCGAGGACGGCGGCCGCCAGGAGGCCGGCCATGCTGCCCCCGATGACGACGGCGTGGCGGGGCGGAGAAGACTGGGTCATCGTGTGGTGCTCTCTGTCAGGGCCGTGCGGCGTGCGCATCGGCGGAGTAGGTGCGTCGGCGGGAAGGCGGTGGTCAGCCGCCGGGGGGTGTGGGCCGGGGCCCGCTCAACGTCCACAGCCGAACGAGGTCTTGATGCGCTCGATCGCCTCGGGCACCTGCTCTTCCCGCGGTGGCGGCAGGAAGGTCTTGAGGACCTTTCCGAGGTGCAGGCCGAAGGTCTCCGCCCGGATCTCCGCCGGATCGCTGCGGTCGGCCCGGGCGGCCGCCTGCCGCAGGACACTGCTCAGCCCGTCTTCGGAGTGCAGCAGCTCCGCCAGGCCGCCGCCCCGGCCGGTCAGCCGGGCGGCCACCGCCATGCCCTGGCCGTGCTGGTCGCAGGTGCCCTCGTCCAGGTGCCACAGCTCGTGGCAGGCGATGACGAGCTGGTGCTCGGGCCGGGTGCGCTCCTCGATGACGAGGAGGTCGCGGTCCTCCATCTCCAGCCACAGCCCGCTGGCCGTGTCGGGCGGGAAGACGGCGAACCGGAAGAGCACCGGCCGGTCGCGACCGCGCCCGTAGGCGCTGCACAGGCGCCCGATGATGCCGGGGGCGTCCGTGTTCGGAGTCAGACGCGCCGCCGCCAGCAGGTCGTCGCCGAGTTTCCGCATGGCACGTGTGGTCCTCATCGCGCTCCCCCTTCGGCACTGCGGTCGGTGTCATCGGCGCCGCGCGGCGGGCGCGGGACGGCCGGGCGGCCCAGCTGTCCTTCCCGCGCGAGCAGATCGTCCAGGTAGTCCGCCAGCGACTTCCAGCCGCCCGGGGAGAGCCGGCCGGCCCGGGTGACGATGCTGCGCACGTCGTGCGCCCGCATCACGGCGAGCATCGGGTTCTCGGCGGGCCGTTCCGGGGCCTGGAGTTCGCGCGCGATCCCGGTGAGCGCCTCGGCCAGCGCCTCGGTGTCGTCGGCCAGCAGGAAGCCGCTCTCGACCCCGTAGAAGCGCTGGATCCCGGCGGCCGCCGCGAGGTTGGGGAGCCCCTCGCCCTGGGTGAGCCGGGTCAGCGACTGGCCCGAGGCGGCGAAGGAGCCGGCGATGGCGGAGAGGGAGTGGGCCTGCCCGTCCTCCCGGGGGCGGGTGCGGCGCAGGTGCTCGAAGCGGCGGCGCACCTGCTCTTTCAGCGGGAGCCGGGGCGGTGTGCCGTCGAGCGTGAGCCGGATGTCCTCCGGGGTGATGCCGGTGAGGTACGAGAGGCGTTCGAGGTCGTCCGCGGCGCCTTCCACCCGGCCCCCGGGCCCGGTGCCGGCCAGGGCCCGCTCCACCGCGCTCTTGCTGTCGGCGAGCAGGAAGCCGGCGTACACCCCGAAGAACCGCTGCACGCCCGCCGCGTGGCCGAGCCGGGGCAGTCCGGTGCCCGCGTTGAGCGGGCCGAGGGAGGCGCCGGGGGCGTCGAAGTCCTCGGCTATGGCCGCGAGCGACCACTCCCGGCCGTGCTTGTCGAGGCGGGTGGCGCGCAGCCGCAGGAAGCGCCGGTGCACCCGCTCGCACAGCGGCAGCTCGGCGGCGGTGCCGTCCAGTATCCGGGGCACCCGGGCCGGTTCGACCCCGGACAGCCGGCTGAGCCGCTCCACGGCGAGCACCTGCGCCGGGTCCTGGCCGCACCGCTCCGCCAGCGCCACGACACGGGCCCGGACCGCGCTCAGGTCGGGTCGGTCGGCGGCTCGCACCGGGTATTTCTCCGTCAGTAGAGAGAAGGTTCGAACTGGTTGCTCTGCGTGAAGCCTAACCCCCGGTTCCGTGGCAGAACAGGGCGGCCCCCAACCTTTCCTTCCGTTCGGCTCAAAAAATGTGGGGACGCCGCACCGCCCGGAACCCCCGGACGGGCCGTACGGCCGTTACCTGGGAGGTAATCGACCGGGCGGGGGCTCCGGCGGCACAGTGGAGCCATCGGGTTCCGGGGTCGCGCACTCGGCTCCGGGGCCCGGGTCATCCGTACTCCACCAGCGCATTCGACCCTCGACGGAGGCTGATCCACCATGTCCGCAACCCTGCTCACCGCCGTAGCCCGTACCGCCGTCCCGCAGGACGCGCTGCGCCGGTTCCTCGCCCTCGACTCCGTCGTCACCACCGGGAACGGGCTCGCCTACGCCGCCTTCTCCGCACCCCTCGGCCGGCTGCTCGGCGTCGGACAGGGGCTGCTGCTGGGGCTCGGGGTGCTCCTGGTGCTCTACGGGGCCGGCGTCGGCCTGCTGGCCTCGCGCCGGCAGCCCCCGGTCTTCCCCGTCCGGCTCGTCATCGAAACCAACTACGCCTGGGCGGCGCTCAGCCTCGTCGCCCTCGTCGTCTGGTTCACGCCCACCACCGCCGGGGCGGTGTGGATCCCGGCGCAGGCGCTCACCGTCGCCTCCTTCGCCCTCCTCCAGCAGCTCGCGCTGCGCGCGGGCTCAGGGCGACAGTGACCGCAGGTACTTCACCGTCGCCGGGTCGGCCGGCAGGAGGGTCTCGATGGCCAGCTCGGCGACCGTCACGTCCATGGGGGTGTTGAAGGTGGAGATGGAGGACACGAAGGAGAGCAGGTGCCCGTCGTGTTCGATCCGCAGGGGGAGCGCGAGGTACGCGACGATCCCGTCCGGCCCGTCCGGCCCGTCCGGCCCGTCCTCGTGTGGCCCGCCCCCGCCCGGCCCCTCCGCCCCCGCGGGTATCGGATAGGCCGCCACCTCCTCGTACAGCGCGCGCAGCGGCGCCGAACGGGCCAGCGCGATCTGCCGCTCCATCTGGGCCAGCAGGTGTCCGCGCCACTCGCGGAAGTTGTGGATCCGCGGGGCGAGGCCCTCCGGGTGCAGGGTCAGCCGCATCGCGTTGAGGGGGCCGGCCAGCAGGTGCTCCGGCAGTCCCGCCATCAGCATCATGATGCCCCGGTTGGCGGCCACCACGTCGTACGCGGCGTCCACCACCAGTGCCGGGTACGGTTCGTAGCCGGTCAGCAGCCGCTCCAGCCCCTCGCGCAGCACCGCCATGGAGGGGTCGTCCAGCGGGGTGTGGGCGTACCGGGGCGCGTAACCCGCCGCCAGCAGAAGGGCGTTGCGGTCCCGTACTGGGACGTCCAGCCGGTCGGCGAGCCGCAGCACCATCTCCTCGCTCGGCCGGGACCGGCCCGTCTCCACGAAGCTGATGTGCCGGGAGGAGGAGTCGGCGCGGCCCGCCAGCTCCAACTGGCTCAGTCCGCGCCGCTCCCGCCAGGTGCGCAGCAGGGTGCCTACCGTCAAGGGCACAGCAGTCGTCATCCCCCGACGTTAGCCCAGCCGGGACCGCGGCCGGGTCACCCCAGGTCGAAGACGTTCCGCAGGCCCAGACGGTAGCGCCACTGGTCGTGCCGCTTCAGGGACTCCACCTCCGGGGCCCGGTAAAGCTTCCGCACCGTGCACCTGGGTGACTGTGAACCGTCCTTGTCCAGTAGGGAGTTGACCGCCGCCCGGGCCGACGCGTTGGCCCCCTCCATCGTCGCCAGGTCGATGTCGACGGACACGTAGTCCCCGCTGAGGAAGAAGTTCGGGATCCGGGTGTCCGCGCTCGGCCGGTTGTGGAAGGTTCCGGTCGGGTGGATCAGCAGCTGGTCCTCGTTGGTCGGATGCGGCGTGCCGATCCCGTCCACCCCCGGGTCCAGGAACCACGAGTGCAGCTTTCCGTCCGACAGCAGGGTCTTCCCGGTGTCGTTGAGCGAGGCCTTCAGCTGCGCCCACACCTCGCGGGCGACCTCCTCGCGGGTGCACTGCTTGGCCGTCTTCCCGTAGAGGATCCCCGGCTTGTCCCACTCGGAGATGTCCACCGACAGGCAGTCCACGGCCGCGCCGTCCCCGTAGTCGGCGGGGAAGTTGCGCGACGGCCAGTGCTCGGCCTGCTGGATCGCCGTCAACGACCAGGGCGAGTCGATGCAGTTGAGGTGGCCGTGTACGAGGGGTGCGCGCTCGGTGAGGTAGAACTGGATGCCGGTCATCCAGTCGGTCCGCAGCAGGTCGCACCGCCCGAGCATCGGATCGGCCGCGCGCAGCGCCGGACTCCAGGTGGGGCGGGCGTGCTCGACGGGCAGCGCGCTGACGTAGTGGTCGGCGGTGACGGTCCGCACCGCTCCGGCGGGGTCCTCGACGAGGACCCCGCTCACGCGGCCGCCCCCGTACCGGACCTCGCGCACCGTCCAGCCGATCCTGAACTCCACGCCCAGAGCGCGCAGATGGGTCTCCCAGGGGTCGATCCACGCCTCGTTGGTGGGCAGGTTCAGGATCCGGTCCGGCGGGCCGTCGGCGCCGCGTCCCAGCAGGTTGAAGACGAAGGCCTCGCCGAGCGTGCCGACGGTGCGGGTCGAGGCCTCCTCGGCCTTGGTGGCCACGATGTTGCGGGTGACGCCGATCGCGAGGATCCGCTGGTACTCGCTCGACATCCGCGCGGCCCGGGTGAACTCCCACCACGGGGTGCGCTCCCACTGCCCGTCGCGCCGCTCGTCGCAGCTCGTGAGGAAGACCAGGGCGCGGTCGGCGAAGTAGGCGGTCTCGTGGAGCGGGAGGCGGACCAGCGACTGGAGGATGCCGGTGAGGGCCCGGCGCAGCTCGTCGGGGGTCAGCTCGGCGGGGGAGTGCTCCGGCCAGGGGATGGGCGCGCGCAGGTCCTCGCGGCCGGCCGCCCGGGCGAACATCATCTCGCGCGGGGCGACCAGGTTGTCCCAGACGCCGTTGGCGTTGCCGGGGAAGGGGATGCGCCGCATCGTGTCCGGCAGGTTGTGGTAGATCCCCGGGATGAAGCGGAATCCGTGCTCGGCGGGGAGCGGGCGGCGGCCGCCCCGGGCGCTGCCGGGGACGTCCATGCTGCGGGCCTTGCCGCCGAGCGCCCGGCGCTCGTACACGGTGACGGCGTAGCCGCGTTCAGCCAGTTCGTGCGCGGCGGTGAGGCCGGCGACCCCGCCGCCGAGGACGGCCACGCGGCGCGCGTCCGGTGCCGTGGCGGGATCGGTGGCGGCGGGTCCGGTCGCGGCCTCGGCCGGGAGGCTCCCGGCGGCCGATAACGCGCCCGCGGTGGCGGCGGCCCCCGCGATGAAGGTGCGCCTGGAATTCCCTGTGCGCGTCACAATGATGCTCCCTCGATGCCGTCGACGTCCGGCGGTGTCACCGGGTGGTATTACCGGTGGTAACAGTCACGTCCGGCGCAGGAGCATAGGCGTGGCGCGGTGGTCACGGAAGGCGCGGAAGCACCCGCACGCACTATGGCGCGAAACCTTCCCTCCGGCCCGGGCTGTGGGAACCTTGACTCCACGTCAGGTCAATCGGGCAGTCGTGTGCGGCGTGTACGTCGTCTACATCGTCTACATCGTCTACGGGGAAGGAGTCTGCGGGTGTCGAGAGAGCCGCTTTCGCAGAAGGAGATCGAGGACCGGCTGCGGGAACTCCCCGGCTGGGCCTTCGAGGACGACCGGATCATCCGTACCTACCGGCTGGGCAGCCACTTCGCGGCGAGCGCGCTGGTCAGTCATATCGCCAGCGTCCAGGAGGAGTTGAACCACCACTCCGACCTCACCCTCGGCTACAACACCGTCCGCCTCTCCGTGAACACGCACGACGCCGGGGACGCCGTCACCGACGCCGACTTCACCCTCGCCGAGCGCGTCGAATCCCTGGCCCCCGCCCACGGCGCCGCCTGATGCCGGGAGCACCGCCGATGCCCTTGCCCCTGCCGAGACCGCTCCTTGACTACGACGCCGAAGCCGAGGCCTACGACGCCACCCGCGGCGGGGCGCCGCGCGCCGAGGCCGCGGCGGCGGCGGTCCTCGGCCTGCTCCCGCCGATCACCGCCACCCTGCTCGACCTCGGCTGCGGCACGGGCATCGTCACCACCCGTATCGCCGCCGCCCGCCCGGGGCCGCGCGTGCTCGGCGCGGACACCTCGTACGGGATGGCCGTCATGGCGCGCTCCCGGGGGATCCCGGTGGTCCTCGCCTCCGGGACCCGGCTCCCCTTCCGCTCGGGTTCGCTCGACGCGGTCAGTGCGGTCTGGCTGCTGCACCTGCTGCGCTCACCGGGCCTGGTGGCCGCCGTGATCGCCGAGGCCGGGCGGGTGCTGCGGCCCGGCGGGGTGTTCGTCACCACCGTCGACAAGGACGCCGCCCACGACGTCGGCAGCGACATCGACGCGGTGCTCGCCGAGCACCTCACCGCCACCCCCGCCGACTCCGCCCAGGCCGTGACCGGCCACGCGGCCGCGGCGGGCCTGCACCCCGCCGGCGAAGCCCTCTTCACCGGCCACGGCCAGGGCCGCACCCCGAGCGGGGCCGCCACCGCGCTGCTCGCCGGGCGGTACGCCTCCCGGGTCCACCCGCGCGGGATCACCCCGCGCGAGCTCGCGGACCGGCTGGAACTCCTGCCCGGACCGGACACCCCGCGCGCGGAGCCGACGTACCGGCTGCGCGGCTTCGTACGCGGCTGACGGGGGACTGACGGGACTGACGGGACCATCGGGACTGATGGGCGGTGCGGGGGGCGGCCGGGCGACCGCCGGCTGCCCCCGCCCGTCCTCAGGCGGGCTCCAGCCGCCACCACTGCGCCGGGGAGTCGGTGTCCTCGCACTGCCGGGCCCCGCCCTCCGCGTCCGCCTCCAGCGGCAGACCACTGATGGCGGCGATCAGCGAGACCACGCCGGGGTCGTCGAGGTGCTCCTCCACGACCCACTCCTGCGCCCCGAAGGCGTTCGCCTTCCACACCTGGACCCGGGTGCCGCTCTCGGTCGACGCGTTCGCGACATCGAGCCGCTTGCCGTTGTGGACGCTGACCACGTGGAAGATCCCGCCGCCGCTGTGCACCGGGGTGATCTCCCACCGCCGGGCCGCGGCCGGCTCGCCGTCCGGCCCGACGCGGACCCGGTTGCCGCTCTCGACCTGGAGCAGCAGCCCGCTCGCGGCATTGCGGATCAGGTACACGCCGTCGGGCGCCTCGGTGCCTGTCATCCGCGGCTCAGAAGTCGAACTCGGCCGGGTCGGGACCGATCCGGCGGCCCGCCCCACCCGCGCCGAGCGCGTCCAGCGCGGCCACGTCGTCGGCCTCCAGCTCGAAGCCGAAGACGTCCAGGTTTTCCCGGATCCGCGCCGGGGTCACGGACTTCGGGATCACGACGTTGCCCAGCTGGAGGTGCCAGCGCAGGACCACCTGCGCGGCCGAGCGGCCGTGCTTGGCGGCGATCGCGGTGACGGCGGGCAGGGTGAGCAGGCCCTTGCCCTGGCCGAGCGGGGACCAGGCCTCGGTGGCGATGCCCAGGCGCGCGTGGAGGGCGCGCAGCTCGGTCTGGGGGAGCAGCGGGTGCAGCTCGATCTGGTTCACGGCCGGCACCAGGGAGCTCTCGGCGCCGAGCCGCTCCAGGTCGGCGGGGCGGAAGTTGGACACGCCGACGGCCTTGGCGCGGCCGCTCCGCGCGATCTCCTCGAAGGTCTTCCAGATGGCGAGGAAGTCGTCGCGCATCGGGCGCGGCCAGTGGATCAGGTACAGGTCGATCTCGTCGAGGCCCAGCTTGGCGAGCGAGGCGTCGAACTCGCGCAGCACGTTGTCCCGGCCCCAGGTCTCGGACTTCCCGTTCCACAGCTTGGTGGTGACGAAGAGCTCCTCGCGCGGCACCCCGGCGGAGGCGATGGCCTTGCCGGTGCCCTCCTCGTTGCCGTAGACGGCGGCCGTGTCGATGCTCCGGTAGCCCGCCTCCAGTGCGGTCCGGACGGCCTGCTCCGCCTCGGCGTCCGGAACCTGCCAGACGCCGAAGCCGAGCTGGGGCATGAGCGTGCCGTTGTTGAGCTTGATGCCGGGGACCTGATTCACGTCGGTCGTTCCCTCTGGTCGTCGCTGGTGCGGGTGCTGACGGGCGGTACGGATGCGGGGACGCAGGCCCGTACGACCGGCGACAACCGGGCCCCGGCGTGGCCTATTCCCGCCGTACGGGTGAATCCGCACGGCGGGAACAGGCCACGCGGCGCTACGCCCCCAGGTAGGCCTCCCGGACCAGCGCGTTGGCCCGTACCTCGGCGGCCGTGCCCTCGGCGAGCACGGTGCCCAGGTCCAGGACGACCACCCGGGTGCAGAGGTCCATCACGAAGGCGACGTTGTGCTCGACCAGCAGCACCGCGCAGCCCTCCTCCTCGGCGAGCCGGCGCACGACCGCCGCGAGCTGCTCGCGCTCGGGCGCGGACATGCCCGACGCCGGCTCGTCCAGGAGCAGCACCCGGGGCGGATCGGCCACGGCGCGGGCCAGCTCCACCATCCGGGCCCGGCCCACCGGCAGACCGCCGGCGTACGAGTCCCCGAGCGCGCCGATGCCGCAGTCGGCCAGCACCCGGGCGGCTCGCTCCCGCCGCTCGCGCTCCCGGCGGCGCCGGGTGGGCGAGGCGACCAGATCGGCGGCGAAACCGCCGCCCCCGCCCCGCCACTCCTGCGCGACGAGGACGTTGTCGGCCACGCTGAGCTGCCCGAACAACTGCTGGCGCTGAAAGGTCCGGCGCATCCCGTGCCGGGCCCGCCAGACGGGGGAGCGCCGGGTCACGTCCACCCCGTCGAGCAGCATCCGGCCCTGGTCGGGCCGCCGGATCCCGGACAGGACGTCGAACAGGGTGGTCTTCCCGGCCCCGTTCGGACCGATCAGCCCGCACACCTCGCCGGCCCGGATCCCGAGGTCCACGCCCGTCAGCGCCTTGACCCCGCCGAACCGGACACTGACGCCGCGAGCCTCCAAGACGTACTCGCCCGTGCTCATGTCGCCATCCCCAGGTAGGCCTCGGTCAGCAGGTCCGCCTCCACCTCGGAGCGCGGGCCGCACCAGGAGACCCGGCCCTGCGAGAGGTAGGCGACGGTGTCGGCGATCCCGAGGATCTCGGCCGCCTTCTCCTCCACCAGCAGCAGCGCGGTCCCGGCGGCGCGGAGCTCCATGAGCAGCCCGTACACCTCGTCCACCACGCGCGGGGCGAGCCCGAGCGAGGGTTCGTCCGCGATCAGGACTCCGGGCGGGCGCTGCAACAGCGGTGCGAGGGCCAGCATTTGCTGTTCCCCGCCGGACAACGACCCGGCGGAGAGGGTGCGCCGCTCGCGCAGCCGGGGGAACCGGTCGTAGACGGCGTCCCGTTCGTCCGCGTCCCCCAGGTAGAGGGCGAGGTTCTCCTCGATGCTGAGCGAGGGGAAGATCCCCCGCCCCTCGGGCGCGAGCAGCACTCCCGCCCGGGAGCGGCCCACGGCGCCGTCGCGGGTGGCGTCCCGCCCGCCCACGAGGACGGTTCCGCCGACGAGGGACAGCGCTCCGGCCGCCACCCGGCAGGCGGTGCTCTTCCCGGCCCCGTTGGGCCCGAGCACGGCGAGGATCTCGCCGCGCCGGACGACGAGGTCCACGCCGTGCAGCACGAGCCCCCCGTCGTACCCGGCGGTAACGCCGCGCAGCTCCAGCGCGGGTGGCTCCGCGGACGGCTCCGCCGGTGGCGCCGGGGTGAGCCCGGCTGCGGGTGCTTGCCCTGCGGGCGGCAGGTCCCCCACCCCGCCCCTTCCCGAAACTGGGGCGCTGCCCCAGCCCCCGGCGAGATCAGCCCCTCCGGCGCTTGAGGAGCGGGGGTCCGGGGGCGGAGCCCCAGAAGGGTCCGGGCGGAGCCCGGTTTCGGGAAGGGGCGGGGTGGGGGAGAGCCCCGCAGGGCCCACCCCGGCTCCGCCACCGACCCGTGCCGCGGGAACGGCTCCGGCTCCGGCCAAGGCGACGGCCCCGCCCAGGGAAGCCGCCCGCCGCCGCGCGAGCCGCACCGGCACCGCCGCGCAGTACCCATCGGGATCGTTGGCCAAGGCCAACCCCGCCAGGCCGAAAAGGATCACCGGCAGGTGCGCCGACTCCGTCACGTAGTCCGCCATCACCCGCGGAGCGACCGCGAAGACCAGCCCCGCCACCACCGCGTACTGCGGCCGCCGTACACCCGCCGCCACGACCACCGCCAGCCACACCAGCCCGGTCATCGCCGTGAAGTCCGTAGCGGTGATGCGGGTGTTGTACGAGGCGTACATCACGCCCCCGAACCCGGCCAGCCCCGCCGACAGCGTGAAGAGCATCAGCTTCGTCCGCAGCACGGACACCCCGGAGGCCATCGCGGCCGCGGGAGCCGACCGTACGGCGAGCATCGCCCGGCCCGAGGGGGAGCCCCGCAGTGCGCTCAGCCCGGCGGCGACCGCCGCGACCAGGAGGACCAGCGCCAACCCCAGTGCCCGGTCGTCGGAGAGGTCCACCGGCCCGATGACGGGACGCGGGATCGACCACCCCGAGTCCCCGTTGCGCAGCCACCGCATCTGGAAGAGCACCTGGTCCGCCAGGAAGGCCAGGGCCAGCGTCGCCAGTGCCAGGGAGCGCCCGCCGAGCCGTAGCGCGGGCAGGGCGACCAGGGCTCCCAGGAGGGCGGCCGCGCACGTGCCGACCGCCAGCGCCGCGATGAACGGCCACCCGCGGCTCATCAGCAGTCCGGCCACCAGTGCGGCCCCGGTCACGAAGGTGCCCTGGGCCAGGGACACCATCGCGCCGAGCCCGGTGACCACGGTGAAGGACATGAACACCAGGGCCAGCGCGAGCCCTTGGGCGAGGAGCCCGCTCCAGAAGGGGGTGGTCACGGTGTAGAAGGCCGTGCCCAGCAGTACCGCGCCCGCGGCCCACACCCCCCACCGCCGTCCCCACGCGGCTCCGGCCAGATGGTCCGGCGAGGCCACGTCGACCGCGGCGGTGCCGGCGGCCCGGGCCCGCCGGGTGAGCACCAGCAGCCCGCCGAAGAGGATCAGGAAGGGCACGGCCGTCCTGAACCCGGTGATGGAGTCGGCGAAGGACGCGTAGCCGACGACGAGGTTCTGCAGCACCCCGAGCCCCAGCCCGCCCGCGAAGGCGAGCGGTACGGAGGCGAACCGCCCGATCACGGCCGCGGTGGCCGACACGAACAGGAACAGGGTGAAATCGTGCGCGGACAGCCCCAGCAGCGGGGTGGCCAGCACCCCCGCCAGCCCGGCCAGCCCGGAGGCGATCATCCACGCCACCGAGGACAGCCGGTCGGCGTCGATCCCGCGCAGCTCGGTGAGCGAGCGGTTGTCGACGGCGGCCCGCAGCCGCAGCCCCAGCCGCGTGTGCCGCATCAGCACCCACAGGCCGACCGCCACCAGGGCCGTGGCCACCCAGGTGATCAGCTGGTCGGAGTCGATGCCCACGTCGGCGGTGAGCTGCCAGGACTTCGCGGGGCTCGGCCCCACCCCCGGCAGCCCGAACTGGTTCTCCGCCGGCTTGAGCGGCGCTCCCGCGTCGGTCAGGAGCTCCACCGTCCACAGCCCGGCCGCCGGCAGGGCCACCAGCAGCCCGATGGTGGCCACGATCTGCGCCGTCTCGCCGACCTGCGCGAGCCGCCGGAACATCAGCCGGTCCAGCGCCCACCCGATCCCGGGCGCGATGACGAGGACCACCAGCAGCGCCGCCGGGACGGCCGGCCAGCCGAGCCCGGAGTGCAGTTCGTAGAAGGTGAGCGCGCACAGGTAGGCGGTGGCCCCGTGCGCGAAGTTGAACAGCCCCGACGCCGAGTACGACAACACCAGCCCGGTGGCCAGGAGTGCGTACAGGGCGCCGGACACCAGACCGCTCAGTACGAAGGCGAGCAGATCTCCCATGCTGTTTCCCGTACCCCTACTTGAAGGGGATGGGCTCGTAGCACTTGAACGGTACGGAGACCTCGTACGCGCCGTTCTTCAGCTGCACGAGCGCCCCGCAGCCGAAGCTGTCCTTCTGGCCCTTGGGCTCCGCGCGGTTGCCGACGAGGGTGTCGGTGTCGGAGAAGCCCTGCGCGGCGGCCTGGAAGGACTCGACGGTCAGGCCCTTGCCCGCCTTCTGCGCGATGGACACGAACAGGTCGGCCGACATGTACCCGGTCATCATGTGCATGTTGAGCGGCACCTCAAGCCCGCCCGACGCGGCCTTGATGTCGGCCTTGAACTGGGCCATCTTCGGGTTCGTCGACTCGAACGGCTCGAACTGCAGCAGGACGTGCACGCCGTCGAGGGCCTGCTTGGTGGCGTCCTGGGCGAGCAGACCCGGGTCGTAGTCGGTCGGGTCGGAGAGCAGCCCCTTGTACCCGCTGCGCTTGAGCGAGGTGAACAGCCCGATGTTGTTGGGGGTCTGCATGACGGAGACGACCGCGTCCGGGGCCTTGCCGTCGTTGCTCTCCAGGATCTCCTTGACGTACGCCGACCAGTCGCTCGGCACGGCGGTGCCGGGCACCGAGGCCTTGGCGTAGGAGACCTTGAAACCGGCACTGGTGAAGCCCTGCTGGAAGGTGCGCACGCCGAACTTTCCGGCGTCGCTGTCGTTGGCGATGATCGCGACCGACTTGCCCGCGGCGCCGCCGAGGATCTGGCCGATGCCCTCGGGCCAGGTCTGGTTGATGGTGCCGCCGGGGGTGGGGACGAGGCAGCCGTTGAACCCGTAGATGTACTTGGGTCCGCAGAAGGAGGGCAGCGTGCCCCAGCCGAAGGTGGGTACCTTCTCCTGCTCCAGGAAGTCGGCGCCGGTGAAGGTGACCGAGCTCATGGGGGAGACCGCGAAGACCTTGTCCTGCTGGACGAGTTTGCGGGCCGCGGCCAGGTTCTTGGCGGGGTCCTGCCCGTCGTCCTCGGCGCCGATGTAGTCGATCTTGAGGCCGTTGATCCCGCCCTCGGCGTTGGCCCTCATGTAGCGGGCCTTCGCCCCGAGGTCGGTGGCCTTCTTGCTGTAGCCGCTGGCGCTGGTCATCGACACGATGCCGCCGACTTTGATCGAGTCGGCGCTCACCCCGCGGGAGTTGCCGCCGGCTACTCCCGGCTTGTCGGTGGAGGCGCCGTTGGAGGCGGAGTTGCAGGCGGAGACGAGCGCGAGCGCCGCCGCCGCGGCGGCCAGGGTGCGGATCGGTCGCAACATGTGTGGATCCCCTCCGGTCGGAATCCCCGCATTCTGTGCGCGACCTGACGCATCGTCAATATCAACGACAAGTAAAGTGACGGCCCGTCAGGTAACGGTTCGGACCGTTGATGTGATCGTGGCGCCGCGCGCCCGTCAGGACGGGTAGAGGGCCGCCACCTCCTTGGCGTAGACCTTCTCTATGGCCCGCCGCTTCAGCTTCAGCGAGGGCGTCAGCAGCCCCCGTTCCTCGGTGAACTGCTCGGCCAGGACGCGGAACGTGCGGATCGACTCGGCCTGGGACACCAGGGTGTTGGCCGCCACCACCGCCCGGCGGACCTCCGCCGTCAGATCGGGATCGAGCACCAGGTCCGACGCCGGGATCTGCGGGCGGCCGCGCATCGCCATCCAGTGCGCGACCCCCTCCGGGTCCAGGGTGAGCAGGGCCGCGATGTACGGCCGGTCGTTGCCCACCAGGACGCACTGGGAGACGAGCGGGTGCGAGCGGACCCGCTCCTCCAGGGCGGCCGGGGCGACGCTCTTGCCGTTGGAGGTCACCAGGATCTCCTTCTTGCGCCCCGTGATCGTGAGGTACCCGTCCGGGTCGAGACGCCCCAGGTCCCCCGTCGCCAGCCAGCCGTCCCGCAGGACGGCCTCCGTGGCCCGCGGATCGTTCAGGTACCCGGAGAAGACGTGGGCGCCGTGCAGCCAGATCTCCCCGTCCTCGGCGATGTGCACCGTACCGCCGGGGATCGGCCGTCCGACGGTGCCGTACTTGGTGGCCCCGGGCGGGTTCGCGGTGGCCGCCGCGCAGGACTCGGTGAGCCCGTAGCCCTCGAAGACCGTGACCCCGGCGCCGTCGAAGAACAGCCCCAGCCGGCGCGACATCGCGGAGCCGCCCGACATGGCGTGCCGCACCCGGCCGCCCAACGCCTCGCGGACCTTTCCGTACACCAGCTTCTCGAAGAGCTGGTGCTCCATGCGCAGCTTCGCCGAGGGCCCGGGCCCGGCGCCGAACGCCTTCTGCTCGCGCGCCTCCGCGTACCGCACGGCCGTTTCCACCGCCCGGTCGAAGGGGCCCGTCCGGCCCTCGGTCTCGGCTTTGCGGCGGGCGGCGGCGAAGACCTTCTCGAAGACGTACGGCACCCCGAGCACGAACGTCGGCCGGAACGCGGCGAGGTCCGGCAGCAGTTCGGCCGCCGCCAGCACCGGCTGGTGCCCGAGCTTGACCCGGGCGCGGACGGCCGCCACCTCCACCATCCGCCCGAAGACGTGGGCGAGCGGCAGGAACAGCAGGGTCGACGGCTGCTCACCGGGCCCGGCCTGGAAGACGGACTCCCAGCGGGTCACCATCGTGTCGGCCTCGAACATGAAATTGCCGTGGGTCAGCACACAGCCCTTGGGGCGGCCGGTGGTCCCCGAGGTGTAGATGACGGTCGCCGTCGCGTCGGGCGTCACGGCGCTGCGGTGGCGGTGCACGACGTCCTCGGCGACCTGGAGCCCGTCCCGCACGAGCCCGTCCACGGCGCCCGCGTCCAGCTGCCACAGCCGGCGCAGCATCGGCAGCCGCTCGATCACCGACCCGACCGTCATGGCCTGGTCCTCGTCCTCCACCACGCAGGCCGTGCACGCGGAGTCGTAGAGGATCCAGTGCACCTGCTCGGCGGAGGACGAGGGATAGACGGGGACCGGCTGGGCGCCGATCGCCCACAGGGCGAAGTCGAAGAGCGTCCACTCGTACCGGGTACGGGACATGATCGCGACCCGGTCCCCGAAGCGGACGCCCTGCGCCAGCAGCCCCTTGGCGAGCCCGAGCACCTCGGAGGCCAGCTCGCCGGAGGTCACGTCCCCCCAGACCCCGCCCGACTTGCGGCCGAGCACGACCCGGCCGGGGTCCTCGCGTGCGTGCAGGAAGACGGCGTCGGCCAGACCTCCGACGGGTGAGCGCGTGACGACCGGTGGGACGGTGATCTCGTGCAAGGCCCGCTCCTCTCCGTACGGCGCGGCGACGCTATCCCACCCCTCCCCGCACGTGATCACGGAAGGGAGACCTCCACAAGACCTCCCCAGCGGCGTGCCCGGGCGGTGACTGTTTTCAGCCGTCCGGCGTTTGCGGACCGGGTCCGGGCAGCGCCCGGGGAACGGCGGAAGGGCGGGAGGGGACTCCGCCCCGTGCGGCGGCACCCCGCAGCCGCTCCCGGGGCGGATCACGAGCTGGAGGCAAGCCGGGGGAACCCGGCCAGGCGGCCGAGCCGCCGAGCCGCCGAGCCGCCGAGCGGCCCCGGCCTCCGGCTACGCGGCCCGCGTCAGCCGGTCGGCGCCCGAGAGGATCGCCGCGGCCAGTGCCTCCGCGGCAGCGGACCCGCGGGGTCCCCGCAAGAGCGCGAACTCCACCGTCCCGAGGTCCGGCAGGCCGCCCACCCGGACCAGTCCCGGCGGGATCAGCCCCCGGGTATGGGCCATCACGCCCAGCCCCGCCCGCGCCGCCGCGATCAGACCGCTCAGGCTGCCGCTCGTACAGGCGATCCGCCACGGCCGCCCGTCCGCCTGCAACACGTCCAGGGCCCGCGCCCGCGTGATCCCCGGCGGCGGGAAGACGATCAGCGGAACGGGCCGGTCCGGGTCCACCCGCAGCCCCTCCGCCCCGATCCACACCATCCGGTCCCGCCACACCAGCCGGCCCCGCTCGTCCCCGTCCCCGCGCCGCTTGGCGAGTACGAGGTCCAGCCGTCCCGCGTCCAGCCGCTCGTGCAGGGTTCCCGAGAGCTCCACGGACAGCTCCAGTTCCACCTCGGGGTGCTCGTGCCGGAACGCCTCCAGGATCTCCGGCAGCCGGGTCAGCACGAAGTCCTCCGAGGCGCCGAAGCGCAGCCGGCCCCGGATCCGGGTTCCTGCGAAGAAGGCCGCCGCGCGCTCGTGCGCCTCCAGGATCGAGCGGGCGAAGCCGAGCAGCGCCTCACCGTCCTCCGTGAGTTCCACGCTGTGCGTGTCGCGGAGGAAGAGGGGCCGGCCGGTGGCCTCCTCCAGCCGGCGCACGTGCTGGCTGACCGTGGACTGGCGGACGCCGAGCCGGGCGGCGGCCTGCGTGAAGCTCAGGGTCTGGGCGACGGTGAGGAAGGTGCGCAGCTGAACGGGGTCGTACACACCGCCCAGCCTACTCCCGGTCATCACGTTCCATGATGGCAGTGAGAGCGGTGTACGGGTTTCCCGATCACCGTCCCGCCCCCGAGAATGAAAGGGAATCCGTCCCGTCCCGCCTTGCCCCGTCCCGTCCTGCCCTCCCGCCGACCCAGCAAGTGAGCACCCCATGCGCCGCCCGCACCTCCCCGCCTGGCTCCCCGTGGACCCGTTCATCATGGGTCTGCTCGCCACCGTCGGGCTCGCCGCCCTGCTGCCCGCCCGCGGCGCGGCCGCCTCCGTGGCCGAGGCCGCCTCCACCGCGGCGGTGGCCCTGCTCTTCTTCCTCTACGGCGCCCGGCTCTCCACCCGCGAGGCCCTCGACGGGATGCGCCACTGGCGGCTCCACCTCACCGTGCTCGCCTCCACCTTCGTGCTCTTCCCCCTCCTGGGCCTCGCCGCGCACACCCTGGTCCCGACCGTCCTCACGCCGCCCCTCTACAGCGGCCTGCTCTTCCTCTGCCTGGTCCCCTCCACCATCCAGTCCTCCATCGCCTTCACCTCGATCGCCCGCGGCAACGTCCCCGCCGCGATCTGCGCGGGCTCCTTCTCCAGCCTCATCGGCATCTTCCTGACCCCCCTCCTCGCGGCCGGCCTGCTCGGCAACAGCGCGGGCGGCTTCTCCCCCGACTCGCTGGTGAAGATCGTCCTGCAGCTCCTCCTGCCCTTCCTCCTCGGCCAGGCCCTGCGCCCCTGGGTCGGCGGCTTCCTCGTCCGCAACAAGAAGGTCCTCGGCTACGTCGACCGCGGCTCGATCCTGCTCGTCGTCTACACCGCCTTCAGCGCGGGCATGGTCGCCGGGATCTGGCACCAGGTCAGCCTCCCGCGCCTCGGCGGGCTGATGGCCGTGGAGGCGGTCATCCTCGCCGTGATGCTGGCGGCCACCTGGTACGGGGCCAAGCGCCTCGGCTTCACCCGCGAGGACCGGATCGCCATCCAGTTCGCGGGATCGAAGAAGAGCCTGGCCGCCGGACTCCCCATGGCCAGCGTGCTGTTCGGTGCCCAGGCGAGCCTCGCCGTGCTGCCGCTGATGCTCTTCCACCAGATGCAGCTGATGGTCTGCGCGGTACTGGCCCGCCGCCGCGCGCGGAACCCGCAGGCTCCCCAGGACCAGCACGCCCCGCACGCCCCGCAGGCCACGGAGCAGCCCGAACTCGCCGCCGGGCATGTGGCGGAGGTCTCGCACGCCCCCCAACACCCGGTCCCGCAGGCCCGGTAACGTGCGGCGGTGACCTGGATACGCCCGCTCTCCGCCCACGCCCCGCGCCCCTGCACCCTGGTGGTCTGCCGGGGCTGCTGCTGCGGCGACCCCCGCAAGAACCCCGGCACCGACCACGCGGGACAACTGGCCCGTCTGCGCGAGGCCGCGGCGGCCTCCGGCGGGCGCCTGGCCGTCCGTACGAGCGACTGCCTCGGCCCGTGCGCGCAGGCCAACGTCATCGTGGTCCAGCCCACCACGGAGGCCCGCCGCCGGGGCGCCCGGGCGGTCTGGTTCGGCTGGGCCCTGGACGACACCGCCACCGACGAGGTCATCGCCTGGGCCGAAGCGGGCGGCCCCGGGTCCACCCCGCTCCCGGTGACGCTCGACCTGCACCGCATCGCCCCCCCGGAGCCGAAGCCGGCCGAGCCCGCCTCCCGCCGCGGCCGCCGCAAGCGCTGATCGGGGCGGCGTAAGGGCGGAGGGGGTGCGGGGGCGGAAAGCGTTAGAGCGAGGAAATGTCCGGTTCTTTTAGTTTCTGGGTGTCAGCCAAGCAACCCCGAACCACCAGGGAGCCCCTCATGAAGCTCAACAAGCGCATCGCCGCCGTCTCCGCCGCCGCCCTGCTCGGCACGCTCGCCCTCGGCGGGGCCGCCCACGCCGCGGACAACGGCGGTGGCGCCGCCGACGGCGGCTCCTCCTCCTACAGCCACACGGTCGAGGCCCCGGAGGGCACCCCGCACGTGGCCGCCGAGAAGGTCCGGCCCGCGTCGAAGGACAACGCGTACAGCCAGACCATCGAGGCCCCGGCGGGCACCGAGCACACCGGCGCGGGGGTCATGGCCGACAAGTGACCCGTGCGGGGGAGGGGCGGGGGCCGGACCACGGCCCCCGTCGCCCCCGCGGCCGCCGGACGGCGGCTGACGCCCCGCGGCTCACGCCGTCAGGTCGATCCGCTCCTCGCCCGCGTAGATGTTCATGTCCCCGCCCCGCAGGAACCCGACCAGGGTCAGCCCCGACTCCAGCGCCAGGTCCACCGCGAGCGAGGACGGAGCGGATACGGCCGCCAGCACGGGGATGCCCGCCATCACGGCCTTCTGCGCCAGCTCGAAGGAAGCCCGCCCCGACACCAGCAGGACGGCGCCCGCCAGCGGCAGCCGCCCGGCTTGCAGCGCCCGCCCGACGATCTTGTCCACCGCGTTGTGCCGGCCCACGTCCTCCCGTACGTCGATCAGCTCGCCCCCCGCCGAGAACAGCCCGGCGCCGTGCAGGGCGCCCGTGCGCTCGAAGACCTTCTGCTCCGCGCGCAGCCGGTCCGGCAGCTCCCCGAGGACCCGCGCGCCCACCCGTACGGGATCGTCCGCGAGCCCGGGGAACCGGGTCGCGGTGCGCACCGCGTCCAGGCTGGCCTTCCCGCACAGGCCGCACGAGGAGGTGGTGTAGACGTTCCGCTCCAGCGTGATGTCCGGCACCGGAACTCCAGCGGCGAGCTGCACGTTCACCACGTTGTAGGTGTTCGTTCCATCCTCGGCGGCGCCCTCGCAATAGGTCACGGCCCGGACGTCCGACGCCGAGGCGAGCACTCCCTCGCTGGCCAGGAATCCCACGGCCAGCGCGAAATCGTCACCCGGGGTGCGCATCGTGATGGCCAGCGGCTTGCCGTTCAGCCGTATCTCCAGCGGCTCTTCGGCCACCAGCGTGTCCGCCCGGGCCCCCGCGACGCCGTTCCGGATCCGGACGACGCGGCGGCGTTCGGTGACCCGTCCCATGTGATCAGTCCACCCGTTCTGTCTTCGTCCTACGCCTGGAGCACCCATTCTCCCGGATCCGCTTCGGCACCTTCCCCGGCTGGAGGCCCCTCGGGAAGCTCCAAATTCCGGGCACTGAATCCTGTCGGGTCACGCGCCCTTGTACCCATGAGTAGCAGGCGAAGCTGGTACATCCTGACTGCCTTACAAGGGGGGACCCCGCCCATGACCGGTTCACGCGTGGTGGCGCTAGGGCACTACCAGCCCTCGAAGGTGCTCACCAACGAGGACCTCGCCGCCATGGTGGACACCAACGACGAGTGGATCCGGTCCCGCGTCGGGATCAAGACCCGGCACATGGCCGGACCCGACGAGCCGGTCGACGAGCTGGCCTACCAGGCCGCAGGCAAGGCACTCGCGAGCGCCGGTCTGACCCCGGACGACATCGACCTCGTCCTCGTCGCCACGTCCACCGCGATCGACCGTTCTCCCAACATGGCCGCCCGCGTCGCGGCCAAGCTCGGGATGGGCTCCAGCCCCGCCGTGATGGACATCAACGTCGTCTGCTCGGGCTTCACCCACGCCCTGGCCACCGCCGACCACGCGATCCGGGCCGGCGCCGCCACCCGGGCCCTGGTCATCGGCGCCGACAAGATGACCGAGATCACCGACTGGAGCGACCGCACCACCTGCGTCCTGACCGGCGACGGCGCCGGCGCGGCCGTGGTCGAGGCCTGCGAGGACCCCGGCATCGGCCCGGTCCTGTGGGGCTCGGTCCCCTCGATGGGCAACGCGGTCCGCATCGAGGGCTCGCCGCCGGTCTTCGCCCAGGAGGGCCAGTCCGTCTACCGCTGGACCACCAGCCAGCTCCCCCCGCTCGCCCGCAAGGTCTGCGAGAAGGCCGGGATCACCCCCGAGGACCTGGCCGCGGTCGTCCTCCACCAGGCGAACCTGCGGATCATCGAGCCGCTCGCCGCGAAGATCGGCGCCGTCAACGCCGTCGTCGCCCGCGATGTCGTCGACTCCGGCAACACCTCGGCCGCCTCCATCCCGATGGCCCTGTCCAAGCTGGTCGAGCGCGGCGAGATCCCCTCCGGGGCGCCCGTCCTCCTCTTCGGCTTCGGCGGCAACCTCTCCTACGCCGGCCAGGTCATCCGCTGCCCGTAACGCCTTGGCCGGAGCCCGCGGCGGTCTCCGTCGCGGGCTCGGCCCCGGTCGAGCCCGCGACGGCGACGGCGGCGCGGGACTCCGCCGCCAGCGCGGCCACGAGCACCAGGACCAGCGCGGTCAGCTGCCAAACCGCCCCGAGCCGCATGCCCGCCGCGGCGGTCGCCAGTACGGGCACCACCGCGAGCGCGCGGAACCGTACCGGCCGGATCCCCAGCACCAGCCGGAAGGCGACGTCCCCGGCCAGATAGCAGGCGACCCCGCCCGCGAGGGCGAGGGCGGGCCCGGTCGGAAGCTGCTCGTCCAGGTGCCCGATGCTCTTCTTCACGCCCGCCGAGAAGGCGGCGATGCCCAGCAGCATCGGGATGAAGCAGTAGTAGTACGCACGCAGTGCCAGCTTGAAACGCCGGTCCGGGGGAGACCCCGCGAAGACCTGCTCGGCGCGCCCCTCGTCGCGCACGAAGTACATCCACCACAGCGCTGCCCCGACGGCCAGCGTCAGGAACGCGCCGACGACGATCCCGAAGGTCAGCGGCAGCGAGCCCACGCCGATGCCGACCGCGATGATCGACTCGCCGAATACGATGATCAGCAGCAGCCCGTGCCGCTCCACGAAGTGCGCGGCGCCGAACCCGCCGAGCTGGTCCTCCACGGTCGTTCCCGCGGCCGTGTCGGGCCCGGAGGCCGCGGCCCGCCGCGAGATGGCGGGCGTGACGAACTGGAACAGCAGCGCCAGCGCCCACAGGCCCAGGGCCGCCGCCCCGTCGAACAGCCCGGCGGCCGTCACCGACAGCGCGGACAGCGCGTTCGGCAGCGCGAACCACAGCACCCCGCGCCCGTGGGCCTGGCTGTACAGCGCGCTGTGCGTGATCGCGACGACCAGGTAGGCGAGTCCGAAGGCGACCCCGCCGTCCCCGAAGGCCGTCGGCACGGCCAGGGCGCACACCAGGAACGCCCCCATGGCGAGCAGGAGCAGCAAGCGGCGCACGGGCCGGTCGGGCGGCACCTGGTTGGTCAGGTACGCGTAGCCCCCGTACATCCAGAACAGGACCGTGAAGATCAGCAGCACCCGCCCGGCGCCGCGGAGGGTGAGGTCGTCCGCGAGCAGCACCGTCAGCTGGGTGATGGTGAAGACGAAGACGAGGTCGAAGAAGAGCTCCAGCGTGGTGACGCGATGCTCGGATTCCATATGTGATTCCCCCTGGACTCAAACATGCGGCGACCATCCGATCGCCTCGGGGCACCGCTGTCCAGCGGGTATCAGCATCCGGGAGCCCTCGGGGCGTCGCCGGGCGGCCCGAGAGGCGCGGCAGCACGAGGGCGGCCGGTGGGCGGGCGGGCGCGTCCCTGCCGCCCCCGTCCGCGAGACGTGACGTCTCGACCCGGCCCGTGCGCCCGGCCCCGGACATGCCCGCAGGTCAGCGCGGCGCGTCGGACCCGGCCCGGGCGAAATACCTGGTCGGAACCCCGCTGAACCTTTGCTATTGTTGTCCATGTCGCCGCGGGAAACCGGGGCCGACCACCTAGTCCGGGTGGCGGAATGGCAGACGCGCTAGCTTGAGGTGCTAGTGCCCTTTATCGGGCGTGGGGGTTCAAGTCCCCCCTCGGACACAGAGGTCGATCGACCAGACAGAGCCGGTCAAAGTGACATCACGTCGCTTTGGCTGGCTCTTTCGTCGTACCCGAACCCTCAGCCGGTGGCGGGCTCGGCGGGGTGGACCAGGCGCCTCAGGTAGTCGGGCAGATCCACCCCCGGGGTGATGTCCTCGGCGGGGACCGGCGTGCCGTAGCTCCGGAGCAGGGGGACCTGTCCCGACCAGTGGGGGAGGCCGGCGTCCCGGGGTTCGTCGTTGGGGCCGCCGACGCGGGACTTCGCGGAGACCTCGTTCAGGTCCAGCCGCAGTACGGCGACGTCGCCGAGTTCTTCCGCGCTCGGCGGGCGGGTGTCCGAGGAGCGGCCGGGGACGACGTGCTCCACGATCGCCCGCAGCGCCCGGCCCTTCTCCTCGGGATCTCCAACCCGGTGCGCGACGCCGTGGGCCACGACCGAGCGGTAGTTCACGGAGTGCCGGAAGGCGGACCGGCCCAGGATCAGCCCGTCCAGGTGGGTGACGGTCACGCAGACGTTCAGCCCGGCGCCGTCCCCCTCCGGCCGTTCCGAGTCGGCCTCGGCCAGGCGCATGGGCCGGGAGTCCACCGAGCCGTGCAGGTAGAGGTGCTCGCCGACCCGGGCGTAGAGGGTGGGCAGGACCACGGGCCTGCCGTCGCGGACGAAGCCCAGGTGGCACACATAGGCCTCGTCGAGGATCGAGTGGACCAGGTTCCGGCCGTAGGACGCCCACTGCCGCATCCTGCCGGGGATCGTCCGCTCGGTCGGTGCGTACGAGCCCGTGGGGGCGGCGGGCGGACCGTCGGGGGTGGTGCTCATGGGGCCTCCTGACGAGGGGCGGGGTGTCCGCGCCTGCCAGTAGAACGCGCCCTCGCGCCCGGGCCCGTACGGCACGCGGACGGGGGGCCGCACCGGCAAGGTGGCGGGAACGTCCCGGCCATTGCCCTCGTGCCGGGGGGTAGGCGAAGATCGGCCGGGAATCTTCGCCCTCGGGAGGGTACGCGTGTCCGAAGTCAAGGCCGAGCTGGACCGGTTGATGAGCGTCTTCCTCGGCGCGTTCACCAACGCCGGAGGCGGGCGGCCGGATCTGGGCGCCGTCCGCACGGTGTTCATCCCCCAAGGGATGATCATCAAGAACATCGGGGCCGAGCCCGTGATCTACGACCTCGACGGTTTCATCGAGCCGCGGGAGAAGATCCTCACCGACGGGACGCTGACGGAGTTCCGCGAATGGGAGGTCGCCGAGCGGACCGAGGTCTTCGGTTCGATCGCGCACCGGTTCAGCGAGTACCGCAAGTCCGGATACCTCGACGGCGCGTGGTTCGAGGGATCCGGCCACAAGACCACCCAGTACGTCCGGACGCCCGAGGGGTGGCGGATGAGCGCGATGGCCTGGGACGACGTAGCCCCGTAGGACGGTCCGGCCCCCGCGGGCAGCGGGCGACCGGACGTGTGGGCGACCGGACGTGTGGGGGAGCGGCTAGGCGACCGGCTAGGCGACCGGCTGCTGCTGGGTCACGCAGTGGATGCCGCCGCCGCCCGCGCCGAGGCTGTCGGTGTTGAGCTGCACGACCACCCGGCCCGGGAAGGCCCGCTGGAGGGTGAGCTTGGCCGCGGCGTCCGCGGTGGCGTGGCCGAACTGCGACGAGATGACGGCGCCGTTGCACACGTAGTAGTTGACGTACGAGGCCACGAAGTCGGGGCTGGTGGAGCGGATCCTGTTGTAGTCGGGGCCCTGCAGCCTGGTGACCGCGATCGGGTTGCCCTGGGCGTTCGTGCTGGTGGACAGGATCTGGAACTGCCGGCGCGCGTCGTTCGACCAGGCGTCGTTGTCGCTCGCGAGCGGCATCTGCACCATCCCGTGCCCCGCCGCGAGGAACCGGGACGTGGCGTCGACGTGGTCGTCGGTGATGTCCCGGCCGAGGACGCCCTTGAACCAGATGACCTTGGAGGCGCCGAAGGCGGCGCACATGGCCGCCTCCAACTGGGCCTGGGTCCTGTCGGGGTTGCGGTCCGGGTTGATGAGGGAGCTGCGGGTGGCCATGAGCGTCCCGGCGCCGTCCGCCTCCACCGCGCCGCCCTCGCCGGTGAACCCCGCGGTGCTGAAGGGCACTCCGGTGTAGGCGGCGACCCGGCCGGCGACCAGGGAGTCCTTGGCGTGGGTCTGCTGGTTGCCCCAGCCGTTGAAGTTCAGGCCGACCGCGTCCAGACCGCCCGCCCCGTTGGTACGGAACACCGGGCCGCTGTCGCGCATCCAGCAGTCGTCCACCGGGATCGAGCCGATCACCGTCACCGCCGTACCGCAGGCGCTCTTCGCCTGCGACACGCTCCCGGAGTTGGCGCACATGACCACCGGCTCGTACTTCGCGATGGTCTTCGCGATGAGCGCGATGTTCGCCTGCACGCCCGAGAGCTTGCGGCCCCAGATGGCGGAGCTGTCGGGCCACGCCATCCACGTCCGGGTGTGCCGGACGGTGTCGACCGGTACGGCGAAGCCCGCGGCGGCGGTCGCCGCCGAGGGGCGGGCGGCCGCGAAGGCCTGCCCGCCGGCCGCCGCCAGCGCGGCGCCCACCGCGGTGGCGCCTGCTGCCGTCAGGAACCCTCGTCTGTCCAGCCTCCGTGCGACGTGCTCGTTCATCTCTGATCTCCGATCAGTTCGCGTGGACGTGTGATGAACCGCCGGGCTGTGGGAGCAGCCGCGCCCCACGGCCCCCTTACAGCGCGCGACGAGCGGCGGCGATGCTCCGGGGATCCCATCCCGGGCGGGGTACCGACTCCAGGAGCAGGCGCGTATAGGGGTGTTGGGGGTCGGCGAGCACATGCTGCGTCGGACCCGACTCGACGATCCGACCGCTCCGCATGACGATCACGTCATCGGTCACGCAGCGCACGACGCCGAGGTCATGGGTGATGAACAGGTAGCCGATGCCGGTCTGTTCGCGGATGTCGAAGAGCAGGTTCAGGATCTGCGCCTGCACCGAGACGTCCAGGGCGGCCACCGCTTCGTCGAGGACGAGGACGGCCGGCTCGACCGCCAGCGCGCGGGCGATCGCGACACGCTGGCGCTGTCCTCCCGACAGCTGCCGGGGCAGCGCGTCCGCCTCGCGGGAGCCGAGGCCGACCTGGCCGAGCAGTTCGGTGATCCGCCGCGTGTGGTCGGCGCCGGGGAAGTGCAGGGAGAGGGTCTCCCGCAGGGCCGCGCCCACGGTGGTGCGCGGGTCCAGGGACAGGAAGGGGTCCTGGAAGACCATCTGGACCTCGCGGGCCCGCGCGAGGCGGCGGGCCTTGC
The DNA here is from genome assembly GCF_056428985.1 of Streptomyces sp. CA189. Classification (NCBI taxonomy): domain Bacteria; kingdom Bacillati; phylum Actinomycetota; class Actinomycetes; order Kitasatosporales; family Streptomycetaceae; genus Streptomyces; species Streptomyces sp. CA189. The sequence goes on from NZ_JBWJVM010000008.1 coordinate 201,046, forward strand.
CGCGCGCGTGCTCGCCCCGGTCGCGGCCGTGGATCAGCACCCGGCCCTCGTCCGCGTGCTCCAGACCCACCACGATGCGAGCCGTGGTCGTCTTGCCCGAGCCGGACTCGCCGACGATGCCCAGGGAGCCGCCCTCGGCCAGCCGGAACGACACGTCCTCCACGGCCCGGACGCTGCCGTAGGTCCGGTGCAGGCCCAGGACCTCCAGGACGGTCTTCGTCGCGGCGGTCGTGGTGCCGGCGCTCGTGCCAGTTGCGGTTCTCATGGGTGGATTTCCTTCCGTTCCGTCCGCGCCCGTTCCCGCTCGTGCTCCTGCTCGGCGATCAGCTCGCCGTGGTGGCAGGAGGCGAGCCGGGCCGGTTCCCCGGCGACCGGGAGCAGGGCCGGCGCCTCCCGCGTGCACACGTCGGTCGCGAGCACGCAGCGCGCGGCGAAGGGGCATCCGGTCAGCTCCTCCCGCAGGCTCGGCGGCCGGCCCTCGATCGCGGCGAGCCGCCCGCGGGGCGCGTCCAGGCGCGGGGTGGAGTTCAGCAGCGCGGCCGTGTACGGGTGCCGGGGCCGGGCGAACAGCTCGGTGGCCGGGCCCGTTTCCACGATCCGGCCCGCGTACATCACGTACACCCGGTCGCTGATCGCGGCGGCGAGGCCGAGGTCGTGCGTGACGAACAGCAGCCCCGTTCCGAAGCGGTCGCGCAGGTCGCCGAGGAGGCCGATCACCTCGGCCTGGGTGGTGACGTCCAGTGCCGTGGTGGGTTCGTCGGCGAGGATCAGGGCCGGGTCGCCCATCAACGCGGCCGCGATCACGACCCGTTGCAGCATGCCGCCGGACAGTTGTCCGGGGTACTTGCGCAGCGCCTCCGCCGTGAGGCCGACGGCCTCCAGCATCGCCACCGCCCGGTCCTCGGCCACCGCCTTGGTCGCCTTGGCGTTCAGCCGCAGGCTCTCGGTGAGGAAGTCGCCGACACGGCGCATCGGATTGACCGCCGCCCGGGGGTCCTGGAAGATCATGGCCGCCGTGCTGGTGCGCAGCACCCGCAACTGCCCCGGAGACATGGTGAGTACGTCGTCCCCTGCCACCCGGACCTCGCCCTCCGTCCGGGCCCCGTCGGGAAGCAGCCGCAGCACGCTGCGCGAGGTGAGGCTCTTGCCCGAGCCGGACTCGCCGACCAGGGCCACGGTCTCCCGGGGGCCGACGGTGAGCCCGACGCCGTCGAGGACGGGCCGGACGGCGCCCGGCAGGTGCAGCCGCAGACCCTCGATCTCAAGGGTGTTCAGCGGGGTCAGTGGGGTCAGCGGTGTCGGCGTTGTCGCTGTTGTCATCGGGCTCTCCTGGCTACCTTGTCGGCCCAGGCCTCGCCGACGACGTTGAAGGCGACCACGGTCAGCACGATGGCCACACAGGGCACGATCGACGCGAGCGGGTAGCCGGCCTGGATGGCGGCGTTGCCATCGAAGACCATGCGGCCCCAGTCGGGGGTCAGGGCCGGTACGCCCAGCCCGAGGAAGGCGAGGCCGGCCAGGTCGATCAGGGCGTAACCGAAGTTGATCGCGGACTGCGCGAGGACGACCGGAGCGATGGAGGGGACCACGTGGCGCAGGCAGATCTGCGCCCCCGAGTGCCCTTGCACCCGGTACGCCTCCACGTACGGGCGGGCGCGCTCGGCCAGGACGAGGGAGCGGGTCAGCCGGCTGACGTAGGGCAGGTAGGCGATGGCCAGGGCGATGACGGGGGCGAGCAGCCCCTCGCCGTAGACCGAGACGATCAGGATGGCCAGCAGCATGCCGGGGAAGGCGAAGACCAGCTCGGTGCTGCGGGAGAGCACCGAGTCCAGCCAGCCGCCCCGCCAGGCGGCGGCGGTGCCGATCGCGACGCCGGCCACGGTGGAGAAGGCCACCACGCCGAGCGGGCCGAGGAGCGAGGTGCGGGCGCCGAGGACCAGCCGGGAGAAGGTGTCGCGCCCGGAGGCGTCGACGCCGAGGAGGTGATCGGCGGAAGGGCCCGCGAGGGCGTTGGCCAGGTCGACGGAGTTGGGGTCGTAGGGCGCGATCCAGGGGGCGAACAACGCGACGAGCACGACGACGGCGACGAAGCCCGTACAGAACAGGGAGAGGGGGGCGCGGGAGGTCCGGAGCCGGGCGAGGCCCGGTCGGCGCACCAGGACGGAGCTCACGGGGCCTTCTTCGCGGGGCCGAGGGTGACCCGGGGATCGACCAGCGGATGGAGCAGGTCGACGACGAGGTTCACCGTCATGAACAGCGCGACCATGATGAGGGAGATGGCCTGCACGGTGGGGAAGTCCTTGGTGGTGGTGGAGAGTTCGAGGAGCTGGCCGATGCCGCCCACGCTGAACGCGGACTCCACCAGGACGGTGCAGACCAGCAGGGTGGAGACGATGAGCCCGCCGGTGGTGAGCACGGTGCCCAGTGCGTTGCGGAAGACGTGCCGGCGGATCACCTGGCGGGCGGACACGCCCCGGCTCCGGGCGACCGTGACGTGCTCCTGGCCGAGGACTTCGAGCATCGCGGCCCGGGTGACCCGGGCGAGCATGCCGATCAGGTAGAGCGCCAGGGCGACGGCGGGCAGGGTCAGGTGCCACAGCATCTGCCCGAACCCGTCACCGGCCCCGCCGGTGGGGAACCAGCCCAGCTTCACCGCGAACAGGCCCTGCAGCAGCACCGCCGCGACGAACGACGGGGTGCCGATGGCGACGGTGGTCGTCACCAGGATCGCGGAGTCGGCGGCGCCGCCGCGGACGGCGCCGATCCAGCCCAGGAACAGCCCGAACACGAGGACCAGTACGAGCGCCATCGAGATCAGCATCAGGGTGTTGGGCAGCCGGTCCGCGAGCAGCCGCGACACGTCGGTGCGGTACGTGATCGAGCGGCCGAAGTCCCCTTGCAGCACCTGGCCGAGCCAGCTCAGGTACCGCACCGCGAAGGGGTCGTCCAGGTGGTAGTGCTCTTTGATCGCCTGCAGGGCCTCCGGGGAGGCCGAGCGGCCCCCCAGGAGGAAGCTCGCCGGGTTGCCCGGAGCCAGGTACAGCGCGCCGAAGATCACGAAGGAGGCGCCGAGCAAGGTGGCGGCCATCTCGGCCAGCCGCCGTACGGCGAAGCGCAGGAAACTCATCGGGCGGCCGCCCCGACGTCGGCGGCCCACGGGTAGTACAGGTAGGAGATGGTGGTGGGCGCGCCGGTGATCCGCTTGTTCAGGAAGACGGCGGTCGGCCACTCGGCGACCGGGATCCACAGGAGCTGGTCGGCTGCCTTCTTCTGGAGTTCGGCGGCCGCCGAGAAGCGCTTGGCCGGGTCGGACTCGGACTTGGCCTTGTCGGTCAGCGCGTCGTAGGACGGGTCGCTGTAGCCGGCGTAGTTCTGGTAGGCCCCGGTCTGGAAGTTGCTCAGCAGGTCCATCGGGTCGGTGATGGAGTCGTAGTACGTCAGCGGGAACATGTCGAGGCCCTCGCGCGCCGCCGGGTCGGTGAACAGCGAGGTGAACGCGTTGGGGGCGATGGTCTTCAACTCGACCTTCAGGCCGATCCTGGTGCCGGCGTCCTGGACCGCGGTCGCCAGCAGCGAGACGTCCTGGCCGATCGAACTGGTCGCTATGGTCAGCGTCTTGCCGGTGGCGCCGGCCTCCTCGACCATCCGCTTGGCCGCCTGGATGTTCTGCTCCGGGGAGGGCAGGCCGTCGAAGGCGGACGCGCGGATGGTCTCGGGGGCCCCGGCCCAGACCGCCTTCGTGGTGAGCGAGCTGGTGACGGTGCCCGCGCCGCCCAGGCCCGCCTTGACGAAGCCGCGGCGGTCCAGGGCCAGCGACAGGGCCCGGCGGACGCGGACGTCGCCGAGCGCGCCCTTCATGCTCGTCACGTTGACGTTGACGGTGCTGAGGCCCTCGCCGAAGTAGAGCGTGCCGGCGCCGCTCGCGCGCAGCCGGTCGTAGCTCTCGGTGGGGATCAGGTAGCCGCCGTCGGCCTCGCCGCTCAGCATGGCGTTCGTACGGGCGTTGGGGTCGGTGAGGAAGGTGAAGACGGCCTTCGCGGACTTGGCCTTGGTGCCCCAGTAGCCGTCGAAGCGCTGGAGCTCGATCGACTGGCCCTTGTTCCAGGTGCCCAGCTTGAAGGGGCCGGTGCAGTCCAGGCTGCCGGTGGTGCCGTAGTCCTCGCCGGCCTTCTCCACCCCGGCCTTCGAGGACACGACGCCGGCGGCGGTCGCCATGTACTGGGGGAACTGCGAATCGGGCTGCTTCAGCTTGACCGTCACCTGGAGCGGGCCGGTCTTGGTAACGGCCTCGACGTTGGCGAAGTTGCTGTTCCAGGCGGCCCCGTTCGCCGGGTCCATCTGGCGGCCCAGGCTGTAGACCACGTCGTCGGCGGTCATCGTGCCGCCGTCGTGGAAGTGCACGCCCGCGCGCAGGTCGTAGACCCACGTCAGGTCATTGGGGTTGGTGGCCTTCTCGGCCAGCCCCGGAGCCGTCGTGAGCTGCGGGGTCCACCGCATCAGGCTTTCGCAGACGTTCGACAGGATCGTGTTCGCCGGGTAGTCGAAGGCGGAGATGTAGTCCAGCGTCGGCGGTTCCGCGTAGACGGCCCAGGTGAAGGAGTCGAGCTCACCCGCGGCGGCCGGGGTGCCGGCGGACAGCTTGAAGGCCGCGTCCTTCTGGCTCCCGTCGCCCTTGGGCGGGCCGGAGCAGGCGGCGACCAGGCCGAGGGCGGCCAGCGCGGCGACGGGCAGCGTGTACCGGCGGCGGGCGGACCGGCGGGCGGGGGAGACGCCGGTGTCGGCGCGAGCGGAGGACCTGGCGGCTCTGGACCAGGGAAGGGATCTGGGCATCGGTGCTCTCTCTTCCATGCGGGGAGGGGAGGTACGGGCATGCGGCGAGCGGGGCGAGGAGGGAGGCTCGGGGGCCCGGGCGAGCCTGATCCGAAAGACACGCCCTACGGGCGGGCCGCCGGTCCGGGCACGGCGGAAGGGGCGAGCCGGTCAGACGGTGCGGCCGGCCGCGGGGATCTGCTGGGTGATGCAGTGCACGCCGCCACCGCCGTACGCGATCACGCGCGAGCGGACGCCGACGACCTTGCGGCCGGGCAGCGCGGAGGCGATGACGGCGAGGGCGCCCTCGTCCTCGGAGGTGCCGGCGACCGGGACGACGACCCCGCCGTTGGCGATGTAGAAGTTCAGGTAGCCGACCTCGGTCTCCTTGCCGTCGACCTCGACGAGGTTGCTCTGCGGCAGGTCGATGATCGTGAAGGGGCGGCCGGCGGCGTCGGTGGACCCCTCCAGGACGGCGCGGTTGACGCGCATGCGCTCGTAGTCGGGGTGGGCCGGGTCGCTCGGGAGCTGGACGACGACGGTGGCGGGGGCGACGAAGGCGCAGACCCCGTCCACGTGCCCGTCGGTCTCGGTGTCCAGCAGACCGCCGTACGGCAGCCAGATCACCTTGGTGACACCGAGGCGGGCGATGAGCTCGGCCTCGATCTCCGCCTTGGTCATGTCCGGGTTGCGGTTCGGGTGCAGCAGGCACTGCTCGGTGGTGATCAGCGTGCCCTCGCCGTCGACCGTGATCGCGCCGCCTTCGAGGATCATCCGGGAGTCGACGCGGTCCACGCCCAGGTGCGCCAGCAGGGCCGCGGCGATCTTGTCGTCGGTGTCGTAAGGGAAGTGCTTGCCGCCCCAGGCGTTGAAACGGAAGTCCACGCCCGCGCGCCGGCCGTCCTGTCCGAGCACGAAGATCGGCCCGGAATCCCGGAACCAGGAGTCGTCCAGCGGGAGCTCGATCACCTCGACCCCCTCACCGCACAGAGAGCGGGCCTCGTCGCCGCTGCCGGGCAGGGCGACCATGGTGACCGGCTCGAAGGCGGCGATCGCGTTGGCGACGTGGGCGTACTCGACCTTCACCTCGTCGAAGACGTCGCCCCACAGCTCCTGCCGGGTCGGCCACGCCATCAGGCAGCCCTCGTGGTCCGTCCACTCGGCCGGCATGCGGAAACTGGTCATGATCCACTCCTGTTTGAAAATTCAGTCAGTGTTTGTAAGGGGTGTCCGCATCGTCCACCAAACTGAAAATTCAGTCAATGGTTCTCGCCAAGCTGATGCGGAATCGGTCACACCGCGTATCAGGCGGGGTGTGGAGAGCCCCGAAGGGCCTCGAAATCGGCATGATCACGGCGTAAATGCCGGAAACGGGTGCCTGATGTTACGGTCAGGAAAAGCCCCAGGTGACGGACTTGGCGGGTAGAGTGACCCTTCGTGTCAGACCGTCGAACGGAAATACTCAGAGCCGCCACGCGAGTGATCGCGCGACGCGGCGTGCGCGGGCTCCGGGTGGGGGAGCTTGCCGCCGAAGCGGGCGTGTCCACCTCGCTGATCTACTACCACTTCACCGACCGCGCCGGGATCCTGCGCCGCACGCTGGAGTTCATCAGCGACCGCGCCGACCGCTACACCGCCGAACGCGAGGACGGCTCGGACGAGCCGGAGAGCCCCCGCGACGAACTCAAGCGGACCCTGCTCCTCGAACTCCAGGACACCTCGGAGGTGCGGGAGAACAGCACCGCCTGGGGTGAGCTGAGGGCCAGCGCCGTATTCGATCCCGACCTGCGCGAAGACGTGGCCAAGGCCACGCACAGCTGGGTCCACGAGATCTCCTACCTCCTCGCCCAGGCCCGCCCCACCGGCACCGCCCCCGAGCACGCGGCGGCCGCCGAACGCCTGACGGCCCTCCTCGAAGGCCTCAGCGTCCGCTGGCTGAGCGGCTCCCTGCCCCTGGACCACGCGCGCCGGCTCCTCGCCGACGCGATCGAAGGGGAACTGGCCGTATGACCGCGGGAGCGGTGATCGTGGACGCACGGGAGCTGGTGTCCGACCCGGAACGGGCGGCCCGGTTCGCCGCGTCGGCGCACCGGATCCTGACCGAGCTGGTGGCCGGGGGAGCCGCGCTGGGCTGGGTCGAACCCCCCGGGCCGGACGAGGTGGCGCAGCTGCTGGACCGCGTCGCGGCCGCCGTACGGACCGGGGACGCGGCCCTGCGCGGCGCCTGCGTCGGAGACCGGCTCGTCGGGCTCGGGTACTGGCAGCGCTACGCCCGCCCGACGCACCGGCCGCACGCGGACCTGGAGAAGCTCGCGGTCGCCGCCGAGGCCCACGGACTCGGGCTCGGCCGGGCGCTGACCGCCGCCCTCGTCGAGGACGCCCGCAGGGCCGGGATCGAGGTCCTCACGCTGGATGCGCGGGGCGACAACACCCGGGCCCTGCGGCTCTACGCCTCGCTGGGATTCACCGAGTACGGGCGGCTGCCCCGCTTCGTCGCCGTCGGCGAACGCCGCTACCGGGACTAATCGCAGTGCATCGGGCTTCAGCCCGGTGGTGAAGCGATTCTCAGAACTGCTCTGACCCGCAGGTCACAGTGGACGATTCTGCTGCTCAATGTACTGACGGACGATCGACAGCG